>CAMWTZ010000013.1 GCA_947177385.1 uncultured Mycoplasmataceae bacterium | reverse complement strand
AATAAATTAAAAAATCTCAATTTTATTTGAAGTAAAATTTTATTTTTATATCATTAAAGTTTTTATTATGTTATTTTTATTTAAAATACTATGTATGAAAATTACAAATATTAAAGCATATCAAATTTATGATTCTCGTGGTTATCCAACTATTGCATGTAAAATCACATTGGACCAAAAAAATATAGGATTATCAATGGTTCCAAGTGGAGCTAGCACAGGAGAAAAAGAAGCATGCGAATTACGTGACAATAATTTAGATTGGAAAGGTAAAGGTGTCACAAAAGCTATTGATAACATCAATAACATAATTGCAAAAAGAATCTTAAATATTGAAATTAATAACCAAAAAGAAATTGATGATTTATTAATTCAATTAGATGGTACAAAAAATAAAAACAAATTAGGTGCTAATGCTATCTTGGCAGTATCTCTTGCATTTTGTTATGCTTGTAGTAAAGCATCAAACTATCCATTATTCAAATATATTTCAAAAAATATATATGGAACAAATAGTGATAAGTTTTATTTTCCTCAACCAATGATTAATGTTTTGAATGGAGGCAAGCATGCAAATAATGGATTTGATTTTCAGGAAATAATGTTAGTGCCTATTTCTAAAAATTCTATTGAAGAAACATTGAAAATAGGTGATGAATGTTTTTTAGAATTACAAAATATTTTAAAAAATAAAAATTACTCAATTGCTAAGGGTGATGAAGGTGGTTTTTCCATTCAATTCCAAAATTACTATGAGCCATTTGAATTAATTATTGAAGCAATTAAAAATTGTAATTATAAACCAGGTGTAGATGTTTGTATTGCAATTGATGTAGCAGCAAGCGAATTTTATAATGGTAATACTTATAATTTACACAATGAAAATAAAATATCAAGTTTAACTAGTGATCAGTTAATTGTTTTATATTGTGATTTAGTTGAAAAATATCCAATAATTTCAATTGAAGATCCATTTGATGAAAATGATTGAGATTCATTTGTTAAATTAAATAATTTAATTGGAAATAAAATTCAAATTGTTGGAGATGATTTATATTGTACAAATAAGGAATTATTAAAAAAAGGTATTGATAAAAATGCAACAAATGCAATTTTAATCAAGTTAAATCAGATTGGAACATTATCTGAATGTTTGGAAACAATCAAACTTGCTCAAGAAAATAATTTAAAAACAATCATTTCTCACCGTTCTGGTGAAACAGAAGATACTTTTATAGCAGATCTTTCTGTTGCTACAAGTGCGATGCAAATTAAAACTGGTAGTTTTTCTCGTAGTGAAAGATTAGCTAAATATAATCGATTATTAGAAATTGATGCAACAATAGAAAAATTGAACAAACCATTTTTTTAAGAAAAGATATTTATGAGAATTGCAATTTTAACTTCTGGTGGCGATTCACCTGGAATGAATAGTTTATTGTTTAATTTAATTCATTTTGGATTAGAAAAAGAACATCAAATTTATCTTGTTATGGATGGATATCTTGGTTTAACAAATGATAATATTATTAGAATAGAAGATGATAATGAAATAATTTTAAATAGATGAACTTCTGGAAGTTGTATTGGGTCTAGTAGATTTCCTGAATTTCCAAATTTAATTGATGATGCAGTTAAAAATTTAAAAAAACATAAAATTGATTGTGTTTGTGCAATTGGAGGAAATGGAACATTTAAAGGTGCAAAACTTTTAAATAAATATATAAAAACTTTTTTCTTCCCTGCTACTATAGATAATGACGTTTGATTTAGTACTTATTGTCTAGGTTATGGATCTGCTTTACAAGAAATCGTTAATTCTGCAAAAAAACTAGAGGCAACATTTAAAACACATAAAAATATTATTTTTCTAGAACTAATGGGTAGATATTGCAATGATTTACTGATTAATTCAAACAATGCAATGGGATTAAATCTAATGATTTCAAATGTTAAAAAATTAACAAAATTTGAAATCAAAGAATTAATTCAAAAATTTTACAAAAAATATAATTATGTACTTGTATTTGTTATTGAAAAATTATATAGTAATGATGAAATAAATGAGATTACAAAATATTTGGAATCAGAATTCAATACAAATGTTCGTTATCAAGTTCTAGGATATACACAAAGGGGGGCAGATGTTGTGTTTTCTGACTTATTATTTTCTTCACAATTATCTAACAAATTTTTTAACATTTTAAATAATAATTGTGGTGGAGCATTATTCAAAAAAAATGATTTAATAGAATTTGAAGAATACGGAAAAATAAATGATGAATCTAAAAAATAAAACAAAATTAATTGTTACATTTGGTCCTAGTCTAGACAAATTGTTAAAAATAAATATTAATAATATTGAATCATTGAATAGATCTGAATTATTTAATGAATACAATAAATTAGTTAATGCTGGAGTCAATGTATTTAGATTCAATATGTCACATGATAATATTAAAAATCATGAAATTAGATTCAATCTATTAAGAGAATGCAATTCACAATGTTCTATAAAATCAGGAATTCTAATTGATACAAAAGGCCCAGAAATTAGAGTGCAAAATATCCAAAATAATGATTTAACTAATAACATTATTTATAAAAATGATTTAGTAGAAATACTTTGCAATGAACCTAACTATTGTGGAAATGCTAAAAGATTTTCTGTGAGTGATTCTACACATAAATATCATTTATCCAATGATGTTAATATTGGTGATGAAATCATGATAGATGATGGAAAATTAATTTTAAAAATAAAAAATATTGATAGGGAAAAACAAATAATTTCTGCCATTAGTTTGTCTGATAATTATCAAATCAAAACGTATAAGAGAATTAATTTATTTAATAAAAAATATTCACTTCCATTTTTAAGTGAATATGATATTGAAACAATTAGAAAAGCAGTAATATGAGATGCGGATTTTTTGGCATTGTCATTTGTGAGTAATTTAGAACAAATAAATGAAGTAAAAAAAATAATTAAAGAAATAAATCCAAATTCAAAAATTAAAATAATTGCAAAAATAGAAACATATGAAGCACTAGAAAATTTAGAATCAATAATTAAAAATACTCATGGAGCAATGGTTGCTCGTGGAGATTTAGCTTTAGAGATCGGTTGACATAAAACAACATATTATCAAGATCAAATTGTTAATATTTGCAACAAATATAAAAAAATCTCTATTGTTGCTACACAAATGCTAGATTCATTAGAAAGACAACTTATTCCAACTCGAGCAGAAGTTACTGATTGTTATTATGCTACTAAAATATTGACAGATTCTACAATGCTTTCTGGAGAATCTGCATCAGGAATTGATCCATTTAATGCAATATTAGCAATGAAGAAAATTTGTGAATTTGCATTTGATACAATGAAACCAAATATTAAACTAAAATTTATTGAAAATATTTATTTAAAATTAATTTATTTTAAAATTAATAATAAGCAAAATGTTATTCTTAAAAATTTTAGTGAAGATGAAATTCGTTTAATAACAAAGAAGATTCTTCATACCAATTTTTACTTAGAATCTAACGACTTTGAAAATTTTAGTAAATTAACTTTATATAGTAATTTAAGTATTATCAATAAGCTAAAAAATGATTACTATATTTTAGACAAGAAAAATATAAAATTATTAAAAATATTTGATAAAATTTAAATAATTTGCGTCTATGAATTACAGACGCATTTTGCATTTTTGTATATATTCTTTAAAAGGTAGTAGGATTCGATAAATTTATGAGCCATTCTTATTCAAATCACAATTATTCAAAAAAAGTTATGCGTCGTGATTATGCAAAAGTTAGAACTAATTTTGAGTGACCTGATTTGCTAGAAACGCAAAAAGCATCATTTGAAAATTTTATTAATAATGAATTGGAAAAATTAATTGCTTCTATTTTTCCAATTGAATCACCACAAAATAAATATACATTAAAACTTAATAAGATTGAATTAGGTAAACCGCGTAAAACAGAAGAAATGTGTCGTGATGAATCTAAAGTATATAGTGCGCCATTATATGGTGATTTTGAATTAATTAATAATGAAACCGGAGAAGTTAAAAGAGCAAAGATAACATCAGCTAATAAAGGTATTTTTTTTGGCAATATTCCTTTAATTACAAATAAAGCCACTTTTATTATTAATGGAATTGAAAAATTTGTAATTTCTCAAATTATTCGTTCTCCTGGAATGTATGTTCTTAATAAATCACAAATTAAATTAAATAATTCGCGTAAAAGAATTGTAAATGGTAATATTTGTGAATTATTACCATATAAAGGTTCATTGATGTTGATTCATTCTCCTATTAATCACAATAAAGATATTGAACCAATTATTCAAATTTCTGCACGTAATTCATCAGGGGAAACGGTTGCAACTTTTTTAGCTACAACTTTATTAAAAGGTTATGGTTTAACTACTAATGAAATTAAAGAAATTTACAACAACAATCCTGTTATTCTTTCAACTTTAGAACAAGAAAAATATAATCATAATGATGTTATGTCATTTGTTGATATGCAATCTCTATACAAAGAAATTTCTAGCGAATGACATTCTGATGAAAGTGAAGAAAATATTGTTAATCGTGGTATTTATATTGAAAGAAAGTTACGTTCATTAATTTATCAATTAATCATTTTAAAAGATAAAAATGGTTTAATGAAAGATGAAAATGCAAATCAAAATATTGATGAAATAATTAAAAATAATTCAAAAATTGCAGATATTTTTGAAAAAATTATTATTGAAAAAGCAGCAAAAGATGTTTGTAGTGAACTTGGTTTAAATGCAAAATCAATTGAAAATCAAGTTAAAGACGAAAATATGTGTTATCAAGCATTATTATCAATTCATTTATTTAACCATCGTTATTATGACTTAAGTAGTGCGGGAAGATATAAATTAAATCACAAATTAAGAATTTCTGATCGTTTGTATCAAAGAATTATTGCTCAAGATGTAGTTGATAACAATGGTAAAGTTTTAATTGAAAACAATACATTATTAACCAAAGAACATATTGATTTAATTAAAAATAATAGTGATAATATTTCAATTGCACATAAACTAAAAATTAAACATGCTTTTGTTGATTTTAATGATATTAATACCACAACAAAAGAACAATTATCTACCATTTCATATGAAAAAATTAATATTCTTGTTAATAACAATGAAACTAATAATGATAATCAAACAAGTATTATTGGATTAACTCCAGGAAATTATCCAGATACTTTGACAATTTCTGATGTAATTGCAACAATTGGATATAGTTACAATTTATTGGATAATATTGGAACATTTGATGATATTGACCATTTAGGTAACAAACGTTTAAAATTGATTCATGAGCAATTAAAAAATCGTCTACAAACAGCAATGTTGAGAATTGAAAAAAGTGTTCAAGAAAAACTTGCCATTTATGATGGTAGTCAAAATTCTAATGATGAAGTTGATAATGAAGAAGAAAAGAAAAAACTTTCATTAACAATTAAATCAATCATTAATACAAAACCATTCCAAATTATTTTGAAAGATTTCTTTAATAGTTATCAATTGATTCAATTTATTGATCAACAAAATCCATTATCTGAATTAACAAACAAAAGACGTATTAGTGCAATGGGGCCTGGTGGAATTTCACGTGAAGACCCTAACTTGGATATTCGTGATGTACATTATTCTCACTATGGAAGAATTTGTCCAATTGAAACTCCTGAAGGTATGAATATTGGATTAATTACATCGTTAGCTTCATTTAGTAAAGTTGATGAAAATGGTTTTATTACTACACCATATCGTGTTGTCAAAAATGGAGTTTTAACTGATGAAATTAAATGATTGACTCCTTTACAAGATGATAATTATATTATAGGTGAGGCAAATCTTGAAATTGATGAAAATAATTTGATTCAAAACAAACAAGTTGTTGCACGTTACCGTGGTTCATCTAATCTATATGATCCAAAGCAATTAGATTTTATTGATGTCTCTCCTAAACAAGTGGTTTCAGTTGCTGCCTCTGTAATTCCATTCTTAGAAAATGATGATGCCAACCGTGCATTAATGGGCGCAAACATGCAACGTCAAGCTGTTCCATTAATAAATCCACATGCTCCATGAGTTGGAACAGGAAATGAATATAAAATTGCTCATGACTCAGGAATGAGTCTATTAAGTGATGTTGATGGATCAATTAAAGAAATTGATGGTAATCATATTGTTATTGTTGACAATGATGGAAAAGAACATGTTAAAAAATTTGTTAAATTTCATAAATCTAACCAAAATACATGTATTAACCAAACACCTATTGTTGAAAAAGGAGAAAGTGTTAAGGTTGGTGATGTTCTTTGCAATGGACCAGCGATGCAAAATGGTGAATTATCATTAGGTCAAAATGTTCTTGTAGGTTTTACTACATGAAATGGTTATAACTTCGAAGATGCTATTGTTTTATCTAAACGTTTAGTTGAAGATGATGTTTATACATCAATTCATGTTGATGAATATACTTTACAATGTTTGTCAACAAAAAATGGTGATGAAGAAATTACAAGAGACATTCCTAATGTTTCAGATAATGCACGTAGATTTTTAGATCCAAATGGAATTATAATGATTGGTGCAGATGTTAAAGAAGGAGATGTTCTTGTTGGAAAAATAACTCCACGTGGACAAATAGATTTATCACCTGAAGAAAAATTATTGCAATCAATCTTTGGTGATAAAACTAAAAAATTCAAAGATTCATCTTTAAAAGTTCCTCATGGTGGTGAGGGTATAGTTGCAGCAGTTAAACGATTTACAAACACTGATGAAATTTCTGATTTAGGCGACGATGTAATTGAAGTTATTAAAGTTTATGTTGTTCAAAAACGTAAAATTCAAGTTGGTGACAAAATGGCTGGACGTCATGGTAACAAAGGTATTGTTTCAAATATTGTTCCAGTTGAAGATATGCCATACTTAGATGATGGAACTCCATTAGATATTTTATTGAATCCATTAGGTGTTCCTAGCCGGATGAATATTGGACAAATTCTTGAAATTCACTTAGGACTTGCTGCTCGTGAATTAGGTAAAAAAGAATTACTTGCAAAAATTTATAATAATGCGACAATTGAAGACATTATTCAAACATATGGTTTACGTGAAACAATTGCTAAAACTTTATACACAAAAATTTCGAATTTAATTAAATCTAAAAATATTGAAAATGAAGATGAATTGAAACAAAAAATTAGTTTATCTGATTTATTAATAGTACTAAAAGATATTGGTTTATCATTTGATGATCTTGGATTCAAAATTGCAACTCCTGTATTTGAAGGTGTAACTCATAAAGATTTAACAGATATAATGAATGAAGTTGGAATTGATCCAATTCAAACAAAAGGTAAATTTAAACTTCGTGATGGAAAAACTGGTGATTATTTCGATGGAGAAATTGCAGTTGGTGTGATGTATATGTTGAAACTTGATCATATGGTTGATGATAAAATTCATGCTCGTTCTGTTGGTCCATACAGTAAAATCACACAACAGCCTTTAGGTGGTAAATCACAAAATGGTGGACAAAGATTTGGAGAAATGGAAGTTTGAGCACTTGAAGCATATGGTGCTGCACATAACTTACATGAGATATTAACAATTAAATCTGATGATGTCTATGGTAGAAATCAAACATATAGTGCGATAATTAAGGGTCGTGAAATTCCACGCGGTGGTATTCCTGAATCGTTCAAATTATTAACAAAACAATTACAAGGATTAGGAATATATTTAGAAGTAATTGATAAAGAGGGAGAATCAATAGACATTAATAAATATATTAGTTATGAATCTAATGTTGATATAAATAAAGATAAATCTAAATCAATTATTGAGCAAGAAATTAAAGCTGAAATTAATAACAATAATAATTATGATGAAGAATATGATGAATTATTTTAATTAAGAGGTGTGATAATGAGCAATTTAAATAAACAATCTAACATTAAAGCGTTAAGAATAGGTATTGCATCTCCAGAACGTATCTTGTCATGATCTCATGGTGAAATAACTAAATCAGAAACAATTAATTACAAAACATTAAAACCAGAAGTTGGTGGATTATTTGATGAAGCAATTTTTGGTCCAGTAAAAAACTATGAATGTGCATGTGGTAAATACAAAAAAGTTAAATTCAAAGGAAAAACATGCGAGAAATGTAATGTTGATATAACAGATTCTATTGTTCGTCGAGAAAGAATGGGACACATTCAATTAGCAAGTCCAATTGCTCATATTTGAATGACAAAAGAATTACCAAATCCAAGTAAAATTTCACTATTATTGGATATTTCATATAAAGAAGTTGAACAAGTTATTTATTTTGTAAACTATATTATTCTTGATGAAGGTGATTACAAATATAATGGTGAAAAAGTTTTTGAAAAGAAAGAAATTGTTGACTTATCTAGTGCAAAAAACAATACTCGTGTAAGAAATAAATTACGTCGTATTTTAAAAGATATTCAAGAACAAATTAAAAATACTAGTCCTAATGGTCGGCAAGATATTGATTATAAAAGAGCTGCAACTTACTATGTAATTTTAGGAACACAAAACCTTCCTTTCTCTATCCAAGAAGTATTCAAATTCATTACTAAATATACAAAAATTAAATTTGGTGTTGGTGCTCAAGCTATTTATGAATTATTAAAAAGCATTGATTTTGATCAAGAATATAAGAATATTAAAAATGAATTAAAAACATTAGATGACTTATCTAACCAAAAAACTCGTAAACTTCTAATTCGTTTAGAAACAATTAAATGATTTAGAGAATCAAATAATCGTCCAGAATGAATGATTATGAATGTCATTCCAGTAACTCCACCAGATACTCGTCCTATTATTCAATTAGATGGTGGTCGTTTTACTACTAGTGATATTAATAATTTCTATAGAAAAATCATTATTCGTAATCAACGTTTGAAAAAATTATCAGAAGAATATGCTCCAAGTATTCTTATGAATAATGAATGTCGTATGTTGCAGGAATCTGTTGATGCATTATTTGATAACTCATCTCGTAAAAAACCAGTTGTTGGACGTGATCGTAGACCATTAAAATCTTTAAGTAATCACTTAAAAGGTAAACAAGGATTATTCCGTCAAAACTTATTAGGTAAACGAGTTGATTATTCTGGTCGTTCAGTTATTGTAATCGGTCCAGAATTGAAAATGTATGAAGTTGGAATTCCAGTAAATATGATCTTGAAATTATTCAAGCCTTTTATTATCCATGAATTAATTCGTAAATTTGATGATAATGGAAATGAAGTTCAACCATATGTTTCATCGATTAAACAAGCTGAAGAAAAAATTTCACGTCAAGATAATATTATTTGACCAATTGTTGAAAAAGTTATTAAACAACGTCCTGTTTTATTAAACCGTGCTCCTACACTTCACCGTTTAGGTATTCAATCATTTGAAGTTAAAATGGTTGATGGTAAAGCAATTCGTCTACATCCACTAGTTACTACTGCATTTAATGCTGACTTTGATGGTGACCAAATGGCTGTTCATGTTCCATTAGGAAGAGAAGCTATAGCTGAAGCTCGTTCAATTATGCTAGCATCTTGACATATTCTTGGTCCAAAAGATGGTAAACCTATCATTGCACCAACTCAAGATATGGTTTTAGGAATTTATTACATTTCTAAAGAAGTAAAAGATGGAATTGGTGAAGGAATGATTTTTTCAGACCAAAATGAAGTTATTCGTGCATTAGATGAAAAGAAAGTCGGAATTCATTCAATTATTGGTATTTCTACTGATGTTTATCCTCAAAAAGGATTTAAAGAAAAAGGTCTTGAAGGTATCTTAATTACAACTCCAGGTAAAGTTATTTTCAATGAAAAATTACCAAAAGATTTTGTTTATATTAACTCACCAAAAGAACTTGATAATGTAAATGAGGATATGATAGTTAAACGTGGTGAAAATTTCAAAGAAATTATTAAACATCGCCCAACTGTTCCATCATTTGATAAAAAAACACTATCATCTATTATTAATAGCTTATATGCGAAATATTCATATGATATAGCAATTGTCCCACAAATTATGGATGAAATAAAATCATTAGGTTTTTATTATTCAATGATTAGTGCAACTTCTATTTCTGCATTTGATGTTCCTGCATATGATGAAAAATATAAATATTTTGAAGAAGCTGATAAAACAGTTCAAAAAATAAAATCATACTTTGACAAAGGATGATTAAGTGATGATGAACGTTATACAAAAGTTGTACGTTTATGAAATGATGTAAAAGAAAAAGTTACTAAAGATATTAGTAAATTAGTAAATTCTAAAGAGTTACAAGACAACTCAATTGTTGTTATGGCAAGTTCTGGTGCTCGTGGTAATACATCTAACTTTACCCAATTAGCTGGAATGCGTGGATTAATGTCAAAATCATATAACTATGATCAAAAACATAGTTCAAAAGTAATTAAAGATACAATTGAAATTCCAATTAAGCACTCATTTATTGAAGGTTTAACTGTTTCTGAATATTTCAATTCATCATATGGTGCACGTAAAGGTATGACCGATACAGCAATGAAAACATCAAAATCTGGTTATATGACACGTAAACTTGTTGATACTACACAAGAAATCATTATTAATGATGATAATTGTTATACACACCGTGGTATTGTTGTAAGCGATATTGTCGATACAAAAGATAAGACTTTGATTGTTCCTTTATATGACAGAATTTATGGAAGAACATCATTATTTGATGTTATTCATAATGGAAAAATTATTGTTAAAGCAAATGAATTAATTACTGCTGATATAGCAAATGAAATTATTAATTTAGGTATTAAAGAAGTTGCTGTTAGATCACCATTACATTGTGAATCACAATTTGGTATTTGTCAAAAATGTTTTGGGTTAGATTTATCTACTAATAAAGAAATTAAACGTGGAACTGCAATTGGAGTAATTGCTGCACAATCAATTGGTGAACCAGGTACACAATTAACAATGCGTACTTTCCATACTGGTGGTGTTGCTGGTGGATCTAATATTGCTCAAGGTTTTGAACGTTTAAAACAATTATTTGATTGTGTTGAACCTAAAGAGTGAGAAAAAGCAAAGATCAGTGAAATTAACGGGCTTGTTACTTCAATTGAATCTGAAAATAACATTACAAATATTACAATTAAAAATAATAATGATGTTGTGATTTACTCAGTACCTGCTGATAGTTCATTACGTGTTAATATTGGTGATAATGTTGAACCAGGTTCAAAATTAACAGACGGTTCTATTGATATGGATGAATTACTAAAAGTTGCCGGTATTGGTAAAGTTCATTCATATTTAATAAAAGAAGTACAAAAAGTATATCGTCTCCAAGGTATTGAAATTGCTGATAAATATATTGAAGTAATTATTCGTCAATTAACAAATAAAGGTATTATTGTTAATCCTGGTGATTCTAACTTATCAGTTGGAGAAATTATTGATATTAATAAATTCAAAAGAATTTGTCAAACATTAATTAATGAAAATAAAACACCACCAATGATTGCAAATAAAATTTATGGTTTGGATAATGCTCCAGCATTATCTGGTTCATTCTTATCTGCCGCATCTTTCCAAGATACAAAGAAAATTTTAACTGATTCTGCCGCTCGTGTACAAGTTGATAATCTGATTGGATTAAAAGAAAATGTAATTCTAGGTAACTTAATTCCAGCTGGTACAGGATTACAAACTAGTGAAGAAATCATTAGTTATGGTGATGAAATGTTAAGAAAAGAATACTAATTAATTTTCTTTAACTAAATAATATTTATTAAAATATAAATGGATAACTTTAAATAAAGTTTGTAAACCATTTATATTTTTTTAATTAAAGATAGTTGTTTTAATTGATTAAATATTTTGTTTTTATTAGATATAATAAATAAGTTACATCAAAAAATTTTCCTATAGTCCAATTAAAATAAAAATTTAATTGAAGGAGAAACTCTAATGCAAAAGAGTTCAATGCTTAAAAAAGAAGCAGCGCAACAAAGTAGAACTTGATACTTAATTGATGCTACTGATTTAGTATTAGGTAGATTATCTGTTAAGCTTGCTGATATGCTTCGTGGTAAAAACAAACCTACATGAACACCAAATGTTGATGGAGGGGATTACATTATTGTTACTAATGTAAAAAATCTTCGTTTAACTGGTAATAAGTTAGAAAATGAATTCTGATACAATTCTTCACACTATATCGGTGGATTACGTACTCGTAATGGGAAAGAAATGTTAACTAAGTATCCTGTTGAATTATTACGTCGTTCTGTTAAAGGAATGTTACCTCAAAACCGTCTTTCACGTCAAATTATTAAAAAATTATTTATTTATGTTGATGACAAACATCCTCATCAAGCACAAAATCCAAAAGTATTAAAAATTAGTAATTAAGGTTTATAAGAAATGGCAAAAGTAGAATATAAAGGTTTAGGTAGACGTAAAAGTTCTGTTGCTAAAGTAATGTTAGTACCAGGAACAGGAAAAATTTTAGTGAACAAAAGAGATCCAAAAGAATATTTTCCAAATGATTTAGTAATTCAAGATATGATGCAACCATTAGTTGTAACTGAAATTACTAATATGTATGATGTACATGTAAGCGTATATGGTGGTGGATTTGCAGGACAAGCTGGTGCTATTCGTTTAGGAATTGCTCGTGCTTTAATTGAATTAAACTCAGATTTCAAAAAAACACTACGTCATTATGGTTTAGTTACTCGTGACTCACGTTGCAAAGAAAGAAAAAAATTCGGATTGTATGGTGCACGTCGTGCTCCACAATTTACAAAACGTTAGAGCAAACAAAAACATTGGTTTATTCCAATGTTTTTTTTAGTTATTTAACAATATTTTCTCTTTATATGCAGAGTTATAATAAAGATGTTATTAAAAATAATAAATATTTAATGGACGTAAAAATGTATATAAAGAACAATAAAATAAAATTAGGATTAGGGTTATTTTCTTGTTTAACAAGTGCGTCTATAATTGCACCAATTGTAGCATCTTGTTCGCAAAAAAAATAAATAATGCTAATAAATTAAGCTTAAATTATGCTAATGATAATATGAATATAAATTTAGGTTTCACAAATCCAAATTTATAAAATAGTAAATCATTTGCTAATATATCAACAAATCAAATAAATCAATACATAAATAATTTAGAAAAATATGGAAAAGAATCTTTCGATGAAATCAAAAATATTTTAAACTTGAATAATATTCATAATGAATCAAATATCGTTGATCAATTCAATAGTCTTGATGATTTCAATAAAGAAAAGTTATTAGATAATACAAATAAAATATTAGATTTATTCGAAGAAAACAATAATCTATCTAGATATAAATATAAATATTACTTTCTATGAGCTAATTTATATTTAACTAATTATGAAGCAAGATGTTTTGTAAATGTATTAAATTTTTTATCAGGATTAGGTACTTTATCAGATATTAATACTGGAACGTCATGAGTTGATATGGCTCTAAAAATTGGTGGAATTATTGGTGCATTTTCAACAATTATGGCTGAATCTATCAATCATGTAATAAAAAATGGATTTGGTATACATATTGTTCTTGTAGGTGGATTTTTTCCAATAAAATATTCAAAATGAAAATAATGAGCATAATGAAAAAATTATATTTAGTTTCTTGGTGAATTCAATTTTTATTTACAATGTTTATAATTGGAATAATTACTTTTTTTCTTGCAAATGAATTTAAACAAATTAATAAAAATGATTTAATAGGAATATGATTCGGAATCGGTATTCTTAGTTTAATAACAATTTTACCTACATTAATTCTTATAATTATTGGTTTTGTTAAAAGCAATTACTCATCAATGATTGAACAATTAAATATTTC
>CAMWTZ010000012.1 GCA_947177385.1 uncultured Mycoplasmataceae bacterium | reverse complement strand
ATTAAAATACTGATATTATAGATACAATTGATGTTCAAAAAGTTTATTTATTTGTTAGTCGAGATGGATATTTAAAAGTTATTAGTGATAAAACATTTGAATCTAATGATTTTTCAGAAATTGGTCATAATAAATATGATTTTGTTTTCTATGCTAAAAAATGTTTAAATAACGAAACATTATTAGCTGTAACAAAATTTGGTAAGGTAATTCAAATTCCTATATACAAAATTAAAACATTTAGATGAAAAGAAATTGGTGAATTTATAGGAACATTTGTTAGTTTTAACCCATCAGATAAAATTGTTTATTGTGATATTCTTTCATCAAATATTGATAATAAAGAATTATTTTTTATTACTAAATTTGGCTACTGTAAAAGAACTAGTTTATCTGAATTTAATATTTCATCACAAAGTAAACAAGTTCTTGGAATTAAATTAAAACAAGAAGATGAGTTGATTAATTCATACTTAATAGATTCTAATCAAAAATATTTAATTTCTTTAGTTAGTAGTGATGTTAAAGGATATTCATTTAATATGAATGATATTCCAGTTTTGCAAAAATTAACTAGTGGAATAAAGACAATGAAATTAAAAGATAAAGAAGTCTTGGCATCTGCAATTATAACTAAAGATTTAGATGGAGATTGTTGTTTTATTTTTCGCGATGAAATATTTGTGGTTCCAATGAAAAATTTTTCTATATTAAATAGAACATCTTCTGGTAAACAATTAGTGAAATATGAAAATAAAAATTTAATTAATGCTTTTCACATTAATAAAAATTCTGTATTAACTTATATGAATCATGACAACACATTTGCAAATTTAATTGTTTCTAACTACAAAGTTACTCGAGAAAGAATTATTTTTGATATTTTGGATGCTAGTATTAATTTTGCATATTCAAATAATAATTATAATGATTTACCAAATACAGGTATTTTTGAGAATATTAAATAATGAAATTATTAGATATTAAATTATTAAATTATTTTAGACCTAGTTTATTTGTAAATAATATTAATGATATCATTGTTGACGATTTATATAATCGTGGATTTCGTATGGTTATATGTGATTTAGATAATACATTGGTACCACATTTCACAAAATTTCCCACTAAAATGGCATTTGATTTTGTTAAAAAAATTAGAAATCAAGGCATCATTTTTGTAGTTGTTTCAAATAATACTAAAAAAAGAGTTACCAGATTTTGTGAGTTGTTAAAACCAGATGATTTTGTTTACAATGCTCGAAAACCATTTTTGAAAAAAACAAGCCAAATGATTAAAAAATATAATATTAGTTGTGATGATATTTTATTTATTGGTGATCAAATAATTACAGATATTTGAATTAGTAATCGTTTAAAATGTAAGTCAATTTTGACACTTCCAATTGTAGATTCAGTTGGTAAAAATACAAATTTTTTTGTTAATTTAATTGATAAATATCTTTACCGATATTTACAACATAATAATTTATTAAATAGTAAGAAAGAATTAGAAAATAATGAATCATATGAATTACTCTAATGTTAAGTGTCAATATTGCAATCAAATATTAACTACTGAAATTGATAAAATTGGATATGCAACAAAAATTAATTCAAGTAACCCTATTTGTCAACGCTGCTTTCGTTTACTTAATTATAATGAATTAATTAATTCTAATGATATTAGTAATTTAATTAATAGTCAATTAAAAACACTTGATTTATCAATGAATATTTCAATTGCTAACATTATTGACATCACAAATTTAGATAATTCTATATATAAAGATCTTATTTCATATCAAAATAAAGTTATTTTTATTGTTAATAAAATAGATTATTTACCACTATCTTGTAATTGAGAAAATGTTAAAATTTTTATTAAAAGAAAATTAAATAATTTTGGTTTTAATGATCCAAAAATATTTTTAATTTCAATAAATAATAAATCTTCAATTAAACGTTTATATAAATATTTATCTTTAAATTACACATTTAAAAAAATTTTGTTTCTAGGTAAAACAAATGTAGGCAAATCTAGTTTAATAAACGAACTTTGCAAATTAGATGGATCTATACCAAAAACATTAGTTAGTGCATATACGAATACAACAATTAATTTCAAACAAATCAAATTTGATAAATTTACAATTATTGATAGTCCTGGTGTTATTGATAATTCGAATATTTGCAATTACTTGTCTCCAAAAGATATTAAAAAAATTGTTTTAAACAAACCAATAAGACCAAGAAATTATTTTTTAGATATCAATCAAACAATAATGATTGAAAAAATAGCATTTATCTCTTATCTTGTAGGTAAAAAAACTAATTTTACATTTTATTGTTCAAATGATATTAAATTGAATCGAATTAAAACAAACAATTTAGAAAGAAATTTATTTAATCAAAAAGATTCAGTTAAATATATTCAATATATTGACACCTATGAATGATTTGAGTATGAATTTAAGCTTGAAATAAATAAAAAATATAATTTAAGTATTGTTGGTATTGGTTTAATAAGTATAAATTTTGGCGCACAATTAGTTAAAATTAAAGTAAGAAAAGATGTGGGAGTATTTTTAAATGAATTTGCAGTCATTTAAAATTCTTATTTTTGGTGGAACATTTAATCCAATTCATTATGGACATATGAATATTTTGAATTGTGCTCGTGAAAAAATAAATCCAGATTTAACAATTCTCATTCCAACAGCCAATTCAATTCATAAAGATAAATACCCTATTGATCCACTAGATCGAATGAATATGCTTAGAATAGCTTTTAAAGACTATAAAAATTTATTAATTTCTGATTTAGAAATTAATAAAAATTCTAATTCATACACATATAACACAATTATTGAATTAAAAAAACAATATCAAAATGCAGAATTTTATTTATTGATAGGTAGTGATCAATGGAATAACTTATCTAGTTGATATAATTATGTTGAACTTGCCAAAGAAGTTAAATTTGTTATAGCAAAACGTGACAATTTAGAATTAAAAAAATATTCTAATTTTAATTCTATTGTTTTAGAAAATTCTATTTTAGATATCAATTCAACAAGACTACGTTCATTTGTTAAAAAATATGAAATTCCATATAATGTTTTGGAATATATAAATAATAATGGTTTATATGCTATTCAAAGAATTGAATCACTTATGTCAAATCATCGTTTTTCTCATTCTTTAAGAGTTGCACAATATGCTCAAAAATTAATGTTAATTCATGATCGTAATAAAGCTAATATTGCATTTTCTGCAGGAATATATCATGATATAGCTAAAGAAATGCCTTTATCAGAACAAGAAATACTAGCAAAAAATATTTTAGGAATTTATGATTATAATCATCCAAAATTATTGCATGGTTATATAGGTGCATATTTGTTACAAAATAATTTTTGTTTTTCAAATAATGAAATCTTAAATGCTATAGCAAGACACACTAAACCATTTGATTATTTTTTGGAAGAACCTGACTTGTTAACAAAAGTAGTTTATTTGGCTGACAAACTAGAACCAAATCGAACAAATGAAGATGTTTTTGGTTCAGATATAAATTACTTTAGAAAACTCGCAGAAACTAATATTGATAAGTGTTTTTTAGAACTTTATAATCTCTTGCAAACAAATTTATCTAAAAAATAATTTTTAAAAAATAAATTGTTTTATTTGTATAAATAATATATAATTATTTTGGTTTTTCTATTTTTAAGATTGCTGATACACCAATATTAGTTGTCAGGTTATCAGGTAACTTACTAATAGTAATCCAATTGATTCGTAACAAAAAAATCGTTACAAGGAGGCAACTAAATAAAATGAATCAAGGATTAAGAATAAAGCTTTATTCATATGACCATAAATTATTGGATCAATCAATTAAAAAAATAATTGAAGTTGCAAAGTCAACTAATGCTGAAATTAAAGGTCCTATTCCATTACCAACTAAAAAAGAAATTTTTACAATTCTACGTTCTCCACATGTTAATAAATCTAGTCGTGAACAATTTGAACGTCGTATTCACAAACGTTTGTTAATTATTTCTAATGTTAAACAAGAAACAATGGATAAATTAAAACGTTTATCTATTCCAACTAGTGTAGAAATCAAAATCAAATTGTAATTTTAAAAGAGGATTTTAAGAAATGAAAGCAATTATTGGAACAAAAGTTGGAATGACACAAGTTTTTGCAGAAAATGGAAAAAAGATTCCAGTGACTGTGATTTATGTAGAACCTAACCAAGTGTTATCAGTTAAAACAATTGAAAAAGATGGTTACAATGCTACTCAAGTTGGTTATTGAAATACAAAAGAACAACGTTTAACAAAACCTGAATTAGGTTTCTTTAAAAAAGTTAATAGTGAACCAAAACGTTATGTTCGTGAATTACGTGATGTGGTTGGATATGGAGTTGGATCAAAAATTGATTGTTCAGTTTTCCAATCAGGTGATTTAGTAGACGTTCAAGCAATTACTAAAGGTCATGGATTTACTGGATCAATTAAACGTCATAATTTTAGTATGGGTCCTATGGGACATGGTGCTGGTTATCCTCACCGTTATACAGGTTCAATTGCATTTGGACGTGGTGGTAGCCAAGGTCAACGTGTTATTAAAGGTACAAAAATGCCTGGTCATTATGGACATGAATTAGTAACAACTCGTAATGTAGTTGTTGTTAATAGTGATACTAATAATAACATTATCTTAATTAAAGGTAGTGTACCAGGACCTAAAAATGGTCTTGTAAAAATTAAAACTTCAGTAATGAAACCAAATGCTAAAGTTGAAATGAATATTATTAATTACAAAAATAATAATTCAAAAAACAATAGTAATTCTATTACTGAAACAGTTGAAAGCAATGAATAATAGAAAGGTGATAAGATATGGCTGTTAATTTAAAACTTTTAAAATTTAACGATAAATCAACAAAAAATATCGATATTACTGATGCTATTTTTGTTGAACAACCTAATAAACAAGCAATATTTGATTGCATTTTATGTGAAAATGCATCATTACGCCAAGGAACACATTCAACTTTAACTAAAGGCGAAGTTAGAGGTGGTGGTAAAAAACCATGACGTCAAAAACACACTGGTCGTGCAAGAACTGGATCTATTCGTAATCCACAATGACGTGGTGGTGGTGTTGTTTTTGGACCAAAACCAAATCGTAATTATGAAATAAAAGTTAATAATAAAATTCGTATTCTTGCGTTTAAATCTGCATTAACTTTGAAATTAAAAAATGACAATTTATTTGCATTGGATAATAATATTAAACTTGAAAAACCATCAACTAAATTAGCATGTCAATTCATTAAGAATTCTGAAATGTCTAATAAAAAAGTTTTAGTTGTAACTAATAATGATGCTACTAATATTATTAAATCAATTCATAATTTAGAAAAAGTAGTAGCTAAACCTTGAAATCAAGTTTCTGTGCGTGACATTATTAATGCAAATGTATTAATAATGTATGATGATGTGTTTGAATTATATAATTCTCAATTTGTTAAAAAATTTCAAAAGAACACAGTTGCATAGTTAGGAGAAAATTATGGATTTATTACAAGTTATTATCAAACCATATCTAACTGAAAAAACATTTTCAATTAGAGAAAAACATTCTAAAGAAGTAATTTCTTTTATTGTGCATCCAAAAGCAAGTAAAAACGATATTAAAAAGGCATTTGAATTAATTTACCAAATTAATCCTGAAGGAATTAACACAGTTACTCATAAACCAGTAAATATTAAAACTGGAACTCGTGTACCAGGAATGACTAAATTATTTAAAGTAGCTTATATCACTCTTCCTGCTGGTATCAAATTAGCAGTAACTAAAGAAGAAATTGAAAATGCTAAAGAAGAACTAAAAGAAACTAGCAAAAAATCTGATACTAAAAATGTAGTTGATATTGAAAAAGAATCAAATGTATTAGAAAAAGCAGCAAAAAAAGTTAAATCAACTTCTTCAAAAAATAAAAAAACAAAATCTGAATCTGATGAATTAAAAGATTCTAAATAAAAAACAAGTCGAAAAGCTGAATAAAAGAAGGTATATATGGCTGTTAAACGTATAAAATCTCGTAGTAGTGGTAAACGTCAAACAATTGTTGTTGACTACAAATCTATTATTACTACTAATAAACCAGAAAAGACATTATTAGTAAATTTACAAAAACAATCTGGTCGTAATAATACTGGAAAAATTATGGTACGACACCAAGGTGGTGGTCATAAACGAAAATATCGTTTAATTGATTTCAAACGTGATTTAGATAATATTCCAGCAATTGTTAAATCAATAGAATATGATCCAAACCGTACATCGTTTATTTCTTTGGTAACTTATGCTAATGGTATTAAAAAATATATTATTGCTCCTAAAGGAATAAAAGTTGGTGACAAAATTATTTCAGGTACAGAAAATATTGATATTGTTATTGGTAATACAACTATCTTATCTAATATTCCAGAAGGTACATTAGTTCACAACGTAGAACTTATTCCAGGACATGGTGGACAATTAGCTCGTTCAGCTGGATCATTTATTCAAATTTTAGGTTTTGATGATTCAGGAAAATATGTTGTTTGTAAATTAATGAGTGGTGAAGTTCGTAAAATTCGAAAAGAATGTCGTGCAACTATTGGTATTGTTTCTAATGAAGATCATAATCTTGTTAATTTAGGAAAAGCTGGTCGCTCTCGTCATTTAGGTATTCGTCCAACAGTTAGAGGTTCTGTTATGAACCCTAATGATCACCCTCATGGTGGTGGTGAAGGTCGTCAACCAATCGGTAAAGATGCTCCTCGTTCTCCATGAGGACGAAAATTGATGGGTGTTAAAACTCGGAATTCTAAAAAATCATCAACTAATTTGATTATTCGTCGTCGTAAATAATTTAGAAAGGAATAAAATATGTCAAGAAGTGCAAAAAAAGGTGCGTTTATTGATTCTAGCTTACTTAAAAAAGTTGAAGCTATGAATTCTAGTGACAAAAAACGTCCAATTAAAACTTGATCACGTCGTTCAACAATTTTCCCTGAATTTATAGGTAACACTTTCGAAGTACATAACGGTAAACAATTTATAAAAGTATTTGTAACTGAAGATATGATTGGTCATAAATTAGGTGAATTTGCTCCTACTAGATCATTCAAAAATCATACGGAAGCTAAACGTTAATCAAGGAATAGAATATGAAATCAACTGCAATTATTCGTAATGTACATGTATCAAGTAGAAAAGCTAAATTAGTTGTCGATTTAATTCGTGGAAAAAAAGTTAATGATGCAATTAGAATTCTTGAATTAACTAACAAAAAATCAGCACCTATTTTAAAAAAATTATTAACAAGTGCAATTGCAAATTCTACTAATAATCATTCAATGAATGCTCAATCATTATATGTTTATGAAGTATTTGCTAATGAAGGCCCAACGATGAAACGTGTTATGGCTCGTGCTAAAGGTTCAGCTGATACAATTTTTAAACGAACTACTCATTTTAAAATTGTTTTAAGTGATGATGTTAATGAAAGAAAAAATGATTTGCAAAGAATTAAAGATAGAGTTAAAAAACGTTCTTTAGGAAATTCTAAAAAAGTTTCTAAACCTATTGAAAAAGTAGAAACTAAAAAAATAGAAAATAAAGTTGCAAATAAAATTGAAACTAAAGCTGTTGAGTCAAAAACTACTTCTAAAAAAACTAATACATCAACTAAACCAAAAACTACTAGTACTGTAAAAAAAACTAGTACAACTACTAAGAAAGGAGAAACTAAATAATGGGATCTAAAGTAAATCCAAATGGATTACGTTATGGGATTAATAAAGAATGACAATCTCGTTGAATAGCAAATAGTCATTTACAAACTGCTCAATGAATTGTTCAAGATGATAAAATTCGTACTCACTTTTTTAGTAAATACAAAAATGCTAAAATTGATCACATTGAAATTGAACGTGATCAAAAATTAATTAATGTTTTTGTTTATTGTGTTTTACCAGGTGTTATTTTTGGTACAGAAAATAGTGAATTAAAAAATGCTATGCTAGCAATTAACAAAATTGTTGGACGTTCTATTAAAGTAAAATTAAATATTTTTGCAATTGAATCTCCAGATTTGAGTGCTCGTATTATTGCAAGAGAAATAGCAAATGCAATTGAAAATCGTGTGAGTTTTAGAAATGCTCAAAAAATGGCAATTAAAAAAGTTTTATGAGCTGGCGCAAAAGGTGTTAAGACTCATGTCTCAGGTCGTTTAGGTGGAGTAGAAATGGCTCGTGAAGAAGGTTATTCAGAAGGAATAATTACATTATCTACTTTAAGAACTGATATTGATTATGCTTTAGAAGAAGCGCACACAACATATGGTATCATTGGGGTTAAAGTTTGAATTAATCGTGGTGAAATATTTAAAAAAGGTGAAAAATCTGTTACTCGTGTTGCTAATCGTTCTAATTCAACACGAGCACCAAAAAACCAAGTTGCAAAAGGTTCTACTAGAAAACCAACAAGTCGTACTACAACAAAAAATAAAGAAGATGCGGTAAATAAAGACGCACCTGTAAATAATTAAGGAGGTTTAGAAAATGTTACAACCTAAAAGAACAAAATATCGTAAACCTCATAAAGTTAGTTATGAAGGTAAAGCTAAAGGTAATACATATATTGCTTTTGGTGAATATGGAATTATGGCTTGTGAAGGTGCATGAATTGATGCCCGTCAAATTGAATCTGCTCGTATTGCAATTTCAAAAAGATTAGGTAAAACAGGAAAAATGTGAATTAGAATTTTCCCTCATATGTCACTTACTAAAAAACCATTAGAAGTACGTATGGGTTCGGGAAAAGGTGCATTAGACAAATGAGTAGCTGTTGTTAAAGAAGGAACAATTATGTTCGAAGTAGCTGGTATTACTCCTGAAATGGCAAAAAATGGTTTAAAAGCTGCTGGGAATAAATTACCAATTAAATGAAAAATTGTTAAGAAAGAGGGTTTAGAAAATGAATAGTATTACAAATGACCTTCGTAAAAAAACAAATGAAGAGTTAACTGAAATCGTTTCTAAATTAAAATTACAATTACTAGAAATTCGCTTCAGTGCTTCAAGTGGTGAAACTGAAAAACAAGCTAATGCAAGTGAAATCAGAAAAACTATTGCTCGTGCTTTAACAATTATTAATGAACGTGAATTTATTAAAAAAATGGATAACAAAAAAACAAATAAGGTGGTAGAAGAGAATGGAAAGAAATAGTCGTAAATTTCTTATTGGTATAGTTACTAGCAACAAAATGCAAAAAACTATTACTGTTAAAATTGAAACTAAATTCAAACACCCTTTATATAGAAAACTAGTTATTCATAATAAAAAATATCATGTTCATGATGAAAATGAAATTGCAAACATTGGTGACCGTGTTGAAATTATGGAAACTCGTCCAATTTCTAAAACTGTTAATTGAACTATTTCTAAAGTTATTGAAAAGGCTAAATAATTATGTTACAACCATTATCTAGATTAATTGTTGCCGATAATACAGGCGCTAAAGAAGTTGGTGTTATTAAAGTTTTAGGTGGAACTCACCACCGTTATGCAAATGTTGGTGATGTTGTTGTAGTTTCTGTTAAAAAAGCAGCCCCTGGTGGTTTATTATCAAAAGGACAAGTTTGCAAAGCTGTTATTGTTCGTTCTAAAAAAGGTGTTAAACGCGAATCAGGTAATACTATTAAATTTGATCAAAATGCTTGTGTAATTATAAAAGAAGATAAATCCCCTCGTGGTAGCCGTATATTTGGTCCTGTTTGTCGTGAATTACGTGACAAAGGTTATACAAAAATTATTTCTTTAGCTCCAGAAGTTTTATAGAAAGGTAATTATGAATAGAATTAAAAAAGGCGATTCAGTTATTGTTATTTCTGGTAAAGAAAAAAATAAAGATGGTATAGTTTTACAAGTATTCCCAAAAGATGGAACGGCAATAGTTGAAGGATTAAATAAAGTAAAAAAACATCAAAAAAAAGATGCCACTCATGAACAAAGTGGAATCATTGAAAAAGAATTACCAATTCGTTTATGCAAATTAGCTTTATTAGAAAATAAGGGTAAACAAAAAGGACAAAAAACTAAAGTTAAATTTGTTAAAGATGAACAAACTGGAAAAAAGATTCGTGTTTCTAAAAAAACCAATTCACAAATTGGTGATAACAAATAGGAGAGATTAACTTATGTCATTTTTAAAAGAAAAATATTTAAAACAGATCGCTCCTGAAATGAAAGAAAAATTTAATCTTTCATCTATCATGCAAATCCCTAAACTTGAAAAAGTTGTTATTAATATGGGTGTTGGTGATGCCACTCATGAAGCCAAAAATTTGGAACTTGCTGTTGAAGAATTAAAAGTTATTAGTGGTCAAAAACCAGTTATTACTAAAGCAAAAAAATCAATTTCAACTTTTAAAGTTCGTCAAGGCCAAGGAATAGGTTGTAAAGTAACTTTACGTGGTGAAAAAATGTGATCATTTGTAGAAACATTATTTAATATTGCATTACCACGTGTTCGTGACTTTAGAGGTATTTCTGTTAAATCATTTGATAGTAATGGAAATTATACATTAGGTATTAAAGAACAAATTATTTTTCCACAAATTGTTTATGATAATGTTAAACGTGTTCGTGGATTTGATATTACATTTGTGGTAAGTACAGATGATAAAAAAATGTCTTATTATTTATTAAAATCACTTGGTGCACCGTTCCAAAAAGTTAAGGAGGATAACTAATAATGGCAAAAAAATCATTAATTGCTAAACAACAACGTCATCCTAAATATTCTTCACGAGCTTATACTCGTTGTGTTAGATGTGGTCGTGTTCATGCTGTTTATCGTAAATTTGGTGTATGTCGTTTATGTTTCAGAGATTTAGCTTACAAAGGCGCTATTCCTGGAATTAAGAAAGCTAGTTGATAAAAGGATTAAAGGTAAATTTATATGCATATAGATACAATTGGCGAATTATTAACAAAAATTCGTAATGCAATTAAAGCACATAAATCTTTTGTAGTAGTAGAAACTACAAACTTAAGAAATAATATTCTAACTTTATTGCAAAAAGAAGGATATATTAGAGAATTTATCAATAATAAGCTAGAAAACAATAAATCTGAAACAGTTATAAAACTTAAATATAACAAAAAAACGAAAGAATCATCAATCCATGGTTTAAAACAAATTTCAAAACCAGGACTTAGAGTTTATGAATCATCAGCAAATTTACCAAAAGTTATGAATGGATTAGGTATCGCAATCATTTCTACATCTAAGGGTGTGTTAACTGATAAAGAAGCAAGATTATTAAATGTTGGTGGCGAAATTATCGCATTTATTTGATAGGAGCAAAATAGTATATGTCAAGAATTGGAAATCGTATTTTAATTGTACCAAGCACTATTAATGTTGAAATCAATACCAACAATGTTATTCTTAAAAATTCATCTAGCTCTTTAGTTGTAAATTATCCAAGTAACTTATTAAAAATTGAATTTAATGAAAATAATTTAAAAGTTAATACCTTAAATTCTTCAGCTGAAGCAAATATGTTCCAAGGAACAGTTAATGCTAATTTAAATAATGCTATTATTGGTTTATCTTCAGGGTTTACTAAAACTCTAGAACTTAAAGGTGTTGGTTATAAAGCAAAAGTTGAAGGACAAAAATTAAATTTATCTTTAGGTTATAGTCACCCTATCAATATTGAGATTCCTAAGGGATTAAAAGTTGAATCTTCAACTCCTACAGAAATTAAAATTAGTGGTTGTGACAAACAAGTTGTTGGTCAGTTTGCATCAGTTGTTCGTTCTTATCGTATGCCAGAACCTTATAAAGGTAAAGGTGTTCTATATGCTAATGAAGTGATTGTTCGTAAAGTTGGTAAAACGGCTGATAAAAAGAAATAGTTAATTAGGAGTAATTAATAGTTTATGAAACGTTTAAATTTTGATAAAAAACAACAAAGACTTTACCGTCACAAACGAACATTCAATCATATCAAAGAAATTAATACTGACAACAAACCAAGACTTATTGTTACAAAAACTAATGCCAATATTTTTGTTCAATTAGTAGATTGTAAAACTCAAACAACATTAGCAAGTAGTTCATCATTGCAATTAAAATTAGCAAATGGGAATGTAAAAAATTCTGAGTTAGTTGGAAAAGATATTGCTCAAAAAATTAAAAAATTAGGTATTACTGAAATTATTTTTGATCGTGGTGGATCAAAATATCATGGAAAAATTGCTAAATTAGCAGAAGCAGCACGTATGGAAGGGTTAAAATTCTAAGAGGTATTTATGGAAAATAAAGTAGAACAACAATCTCAAGAAGTTACTTTAAATCAACCAAAAGTTGATGCTGCTATTAGTCAAGAAAACAAAACTAAAGTTTCAAAATTATTAAATTCAAAAGAAAAACAACCTAATGTTTTAGAAAAAACATTTGAAGAACGTATTGTTAAAATTAAACGAATTTCTAAAACTACTAAAGGTGGACGTGTTATGCGTTTTAGTGCTCTTGTAGTTATTGGAGATCGTAAAGGTGTTGTTGGTTTTGGAATGGGAAAATCAAACGAAGTTCCAGAT
This sequence comes from uncultured Mycoplasmataceae bacterium, assembly GCA_947177385.1. Taxonomy (GTDB): domain Bacteria; phylum Bacillota_I; class Bacilli_A; order Mycoplasmatales; family Mycoplasmoidaceae; genus Ureaplasma. The sequence goes on along the minus strand of CAMWTZ010000012.1, from coordinate 1,843 downwards.
GCTATTAAAAAAGCAATTAAAAATGCTAATAATAATTTATTTACTGTCAAGATGAATAAAAAAGGAACTGTTTATCATGAAGTTATTGGACATCATGGTTCAGCTAAATTATTATTAAAACCAGCTCCTGTTGGTAAAGGTATTGTTGCTGGTGGTGCAGCTCGTGCAGTAGTTGAATTAGCTGGTTATCAAGACATTTATACAAAATCATTAGGTTCTAATTGTCCTATTAATGTTATTCGTGCAGCAATTGATGGTTTAAAACACCAATTCTCTCCATCTGAAATTGCAAAAGCTCGTGATAAAAATTTAAGTGATTTATAATTAATAAATAATAAAAAGGTGAATAATATGGAATTGCATAATTTACAAAGTACACCTGGATCACGTGATCAAAAAGTTAAACGTGTTGGTCGTGGTCATGGTTCTGGTATGGGTAAAACATCAACTCGTGGTTCTAATGGTCAAAAATCTCGTAAATCAGGACATGTTCGTTTAGGTTTTGAAGGTGGACAAACTCCTTTATATCGTCGTAGCCCTAAAATTGGTTTTAATAACATTAATTTTGCAAATAACTATCAAGTAGTTACTTTAAAAATGATTAATGATAAAAAACTTGATGGAGTAATTACTCTTGATGTTTTAAAATCTAGTGGTTTAATATCTAATATTTCTAGAGATAAAGTTAAAATTATTGGTAGTACACCAATTGCTAAAACTATTACAATTAAAGCTCATAAATTTACTAATGGAGCAATTAGTTCAATTAGCAATTCAGGTGCTAAATACGAATTAATTTAATAAAACTATGTTAAACAATTCTAAATCTAAAAATATTCATAAATCTCAATTAAATGATTTATTGTCAATTTTTAAAAACAAGAAAGTTTTAATTGCGATAATTGTTACTATCGGAATTTTAGTTTTTTTTAGAATTGGTAGTGTTATACCAATGCCATTTGTAAAAATTAACCAAACTTCAGATATAAGTTCATCTAATTCATTTCTTCAAATGATGAACTTATTAGGTGGAGGTGGATTGACGCAAGTCTCAATTTTTGCAATTGGCATTTCTCCATATATTACAGCACAAATTATTGTTCAATTGTTATCTTCTGATTTAATTCCTCCTTTAGCAAGATTAACTAAATCAGGTGAAAAAGGTCGACGTAAACTTGAAATTATAACAAGAATTTTAACTTTACCTTTTGCTATTGTACAAGGCTACGCAATTTTATCAATGATTAGTACTAATGAATCACTTGTAACAATTAGTGATTTTTTTCCACTTACTACTAACACTTTTGGTTTTTATGCATTCTATATTTTGTTAATGATTGCAGGAACTTATATTACAATTTTATTATCTGATTTAATTTCTAAACGTGGTGTTGGAAATGGAATGACTTTGATAATTATTACTGGTATATTGTCATCGTTATTTAATTCATTTGGAATAGTTTTTTCATCATTATCACAAATAACAGGTCAAAATTCTGAATTAATTAGTGTCATTTCATTTATTATTTATCTACTATTTTATATTATTGTTTTAATTGGTGTTATATTTATAGAAGGTTCTGTTCGAAAAATTCCAATTCAACAAGTTGGTCAATCATTTAGTCGTGAAAGTAATGATTTGTCTTATTTACCAATTAAAATAAATTCTGCTAGTGTAATTCCAGTAATTTTTGCATCATCTTTTATGACAATTCCAACAACAATTGCACAATTATTACCTTCATCTAATTCAGCTGTATTTATTATTAATCAATATATATCTTTAAATTTATACAGAAATGAAGATTACGACTATCTTACGCGTGTAGATCTGGGTGGACGC
>CAMWTZ010000011.1 GCA_947177385.1 uncultured Mycoplasmataceae bacterium | reverse complement strand
AATTTAAATATTCTTATTAAGATACCAATTAATATGTTTCATTTTAAAAAAATAAAAGTTAAAAACTTGTCTAATAATGAGATAAACCAAATTCGTCTTTTTGCTTGCAATAAATTTGTTAGTGAAGTTGACGAAAATATCACTATAAACTTATTTAATGAATTTTTTGAACAACTTCAACTAATTTGTAAATACATTATCATTGGATATGATAATAATAAAATTGTGTGTGCAATACCATATGAATTCTTAAATAAAAAGAAATGTTTGTCCTCAATTCAATTATTTGTCAAAAATAAAACCAATCTAATAACTAAATATAAAAATATTCTTATTTCATTCTGAACAATTGTTAATCTAATTGAATATGAACTAATAAAAAGTAAGCAATCTCTTGCTTTCTTTTTCATTCTTTATTTGGATTCAAACGTTAATTGATCCAAAATAAGCAAAGAAATTTTTACATTCATTGAATTAGAAATACAAAATCAAAAAATTGATTTTTTCTATTACATATTTTTATCAACTAAGTATACTAATTACAAATTAGATATTGAAAATCAAAAATTAATATTTTCTGAAAGTTTTGAATTTATTAATAAAGATGAATATAAATTTGAATTTTGAAAAGTTGGATTAAATGTCACACTAAAAGCAAAAAATTTAAATGATTGTATTAATATTTTTGAACAATCTGTGTGTTTAAATGATTTGTCAATCAATTATTATAAAGCAAAACAAAATAATAAAGGAACAATTCTATTAATCCATGGTTTATGCTCTTCTAGCAAAACTTGAAATAAAATCATTAAAGAAATAAATGATGATTTTAATATTTACACAGTTGATTTACCATTGCATTACAAAAGTCTTAAATATGGAAATTGGGATATTTTTAGAATAGCATTACTAATAATTAAATATTTCAAACAGTTTAAAAAAATGGAAAAATTAATTATTTGAGGGCACAGCTTAGGGGCAGCAATAGCTGTCATAATTAATTTACTAAACAATAACTTAGTAGATCAATTAATATTAGAAGCACCATACACATATTTGAACCAAACAATATCTGAAATGATTTATTCTTTAATTAAAGGATATTCAGAAAATTCTAAATCCCACAAATATGTTAAAAATAAAGAAGAAATTTCTTTTTATCAAAAATTTAAAGAAATATATTTTCCTATTCACAAAAATACTTTATCATTTTTAAAAAGTGTTTTTGATAAAGATATTTTACAATACTTAAACATTGCATATTTAGAAAATAAAAAGAAGACATTAGTAATAATTAGTCGTGATGATTTTGTAATTAATTACAAATTAACCCACAATTATTTTAATAGTCTTCCAAACGATTATAATTTTCAAACACTTGAATTTTGTTGACATTCACCACATTTTCATCAACCAGAAAATGTTGCAAATATAGTTAAAAAATTTATTAATTAATCTAATTCATTAATTTGTGATTTATGTAATTGCGCATAAAAACCATCTAATTTTAACAATTGATTATGGTTTCCACTTTCAATTAATTCACCACTCTTAATTACAAGAATGTTATCAGCATTACGAATTGTTGATAAATTGTGGGCAATCATTACAACTGTTCTTTCTTTAAATAAATTTTTCATTGCTAAATGTATTAATTTTTCTGTTTGAATATCTACAGACGAAGTAGCTTCATCAAATACAATAAGTTTAGAATCTGTAATGATAGCACGAGCAATTGAAATTAATTGTTTTTGTCCTTTGGATAAAGTATTACTATCATTAGATAAAATTGTGTCATAACCATTTTCTAATTCCATAATTAAATTGTGGCAATGCGCTTTTTTGCAAGCTTCAATGATTCATTCTTCACTTGCTGATGGATTACCTAATTTTAAATTTTCACGAATTGAACGATTAAATAAGAATGTATCTTGAAGAACTAATGTGATATTGTTACGTAAAGAATCACGGTTAATTTCTTTAATAGAAATTCCGCCAATACTAATTGTTCCTTTATTGATTTCATATAATTTTGTTAATAAATTAATTAATGTAGTTTTTCCACTACCTGTTGGACCAACAATTCCAACAAATTGTTGTTTTTTAATTTCAAATGAAACATTTTTTAGAATAGGAACGTTTTTTTCATATTCAAAATAAACTTTATCAAATTTAACTTCTGGTAACAATGTTTTCATATTCTTTGAATTATCTTGTTTTTTGCTAATTTCATTTGCCAAAACAATAATAATCTTTTCAAAAGTATTAAATTCTGATTTCTTATCAAAGATATCCATAAGTCTAGATACACCAACTTTCATTGATAAACCTATATTAAATACCATTGGTAGTTGATTTAGTGCACTTAAAAAATTACGAACTAACAATATATAAATAGACATAAATCCAATAACAGCAAGTGTTGAGCTATCGCCAATAAGAATTGGAATGTTAACAAAATTTATATCAAAATTAATAAATAAAATTCCAATTGCAGTTATTATTACAATAATTGAATTTGAAAATAAATCAACATATGGATATGATTGCAAACTAAAAAATGTTGCTTTTTCTCATTGATCAATTAAATGTTTTTGAACTTTTTCAAATCTTTCCTTAAATTGTTCTTGTTGTTGAAATAAATCAACAATTCCTTGACCAGCAACATTTTCTTCAATGATACTTGTAAAATTAGCAAGTTCTTTTTGAAGAGTAGTATAGTATGGAAGCGATTTACGAACTTTATTAATAATCACAAATAATGATATTAAAAGTAAACCCATAACTATTAAACCCAATGATCATGAAAGTACAAGTAGAGCAATTCCAATACCAATTGATCAAATTAAGAATCCAAAAAAATCAGCTAAACTATCTGATAGGAAAACAGAAATATTATTAACGTCATTTGTAAAATTAGACATAATATCACCAGGAGTATTTTTATCAAAATAATTCATCGGTAACTCATTAATTTTTTTAAATAAATCGTTTCGAATCCGATAGACTGCTTTTTGACTAATTTTTGCATTAAGAAAATAAAGAATAAAATGTGCGAATCATCCTGAAATGTAATATACAAAAATTATTCCACATATTATCATTGTTCTTGCAAAATCATTTGCACTAATTGCTTTTATAGCAAATTGCATTGCAATTGTTGCAACAACTGAACCAATAGAAGAATAAATAGAACAAATAATAATTAAAACAATTTGAAGTTTGTAATACTTTAAATAATTTTTTAAAAAACTTATTATTATTTTAAGAAATTTCATTTAATACCTCCTCTTCTCCTAATTGTGCAACTGCAACATTGTAATAATAGTCACAATTTTTTAATAAATGTTTGTGACTACCAAACCCAATAATTTGACCATCTTCAATTACAATAATTTTTTTCATATTTTTTATAGCAGTTATTCGTTGTGAAGCAATCAAAATTGTTTGTTGTTTTTTGTTTTGAATTAATTGGTCACAAATAGTTTTTTCTGTAATCATATCAAGAGCAGATGTTGCATCATCTAAAAAAAGATATGGTGAATCTTTAATTAATGCACGTGCTAATGATAATCTTTGTTTTTGACCACCACTTAAATTCTTTCCACGTTGAGCTACTTCACTATCAAATTTATTAGGTTTAGAAATAACAAAATCATACAAACATGCAAGCTTAGATGCATTTTCAATTTCTTCATCGTTCGCATCAGGTTTGCCAAAAAGAATATTAGATTTTATTGTCCCTTCAAATAAAACTACATTTTGAGGACAATATGAAATGTTGTCTTTAAGTTGATTTTTACTAAATTTTTTAATATTAGTCTCGTTTAATTTAATTTCACCTTCATTAGAATCATACATTCGCATCAACAAATTTATTAATGTACTCTTCCCACTTCCAGTTGATCCAATTAAACCAACTACATCACCAGATTGAATTTCAATATTAATATTTTTCAAAGATTTAACTTTAGCATTTGGATATTTAAAATTTAATTTTTTTATTAAAATACTATTATTTTTTGCTAATTTTGTATCTTTTTCAGGATATTTAATTTGTGGTTCATATAATGCTAATTCACTCATTCTTTTATATGATGGAATCGCACGACTCACTTGAGCAATACCTACAATTGATAAAATCAAAGCAATTACCATTAATGAAATCAAAATAAATGTTGACATAACTGATTTGATTGAATTAGCATCACTAATTCAAACAACTATTAGCATTGAGCAATCTAAGAAAAAATAAATTGTCGGTAAAATTCCTGCAATAATGCATCCAGCTTTAATTGCGACTTTGGACAAATTTAAATTATTTTTTTCAAAATTATTGTATTGGCTATTTTGTAAAACAAAAGATTTAACTGCTTTTTGACCAACAACATTTTCTTGAGCAACATAATTTATGTTATCTAACTCAATTTGAGTTTGCTTGTAACTTTTTTGAGAGCTATAAGCTAAAACAATAATAATTGTTAATAAAGTAATAGAAATTGCAATTATTATCACTAAAACTAATCATGGTGGTCTAGATGTTGCAGAGACTGCTGCATTATTGGTTGGATTATTTATAAAAACTGTAATTACTAAACCAACTAAACCACCAAAATACATTAAAAGTGATTTGATTAACATTCGAGATGCTGTTTCCATTGCTGTTGTGATCGTGCTAATATCAATAACTAGTCGATTTATTATAGAAGATTGACCAAAATGTTCAATATCGCTTTGACTAAATTTTAAAACATTGGAATATGTTAGAGATCGCATATTCATAGCAACTGTTTTAGAAAATTTTATTGAATATTTGTTTCCAATATATCCAAATAAAAATAAAAATCCAGATATAGCTAAAACAATTATTAGCAAAATAGCAATTTGTCAATTTCGATCTATTGATGAACCAAAAAGTAAACTATTGTTTTCATTGGCACTCTTTACAAATGAATTGAAATATTCCAATAGAATTGGAATTGCAATAACACAAACAACTTGCAAAATATTTAAAAAAGAAGATGCAAGAAAATACTTTAATGCTTGTCTACTAATAAATAATTTTAAATTTGTTTTTTTCATCAATATTTATTTTAATAAAAAAAAAAAAAATCAACAAATTTCAAAGATAATGTTATTTAAAATGAATGAAACAATCATCAAACATAGTACACTAATAAAAGTAAAAATTAGTCTTTTAATAATTATTCAATGATCCTTATTAATATGTTGGAGTATTATTAGTGCTTTTTCATGAAATGATGAATGAAGAAATATTGCACTTCATTTAATTCCTGAAGACATTCAAATTCTTAGATGTGTAAATTTATTTGTCATTGCATGATATATATTCATTAGTCTAATTATTTGAAATATTTTGGATGAATATAAGATAAACAATAAAGATAAATTATTATCATTATTTAGTTTTTTATTTGTTCCATCAATATTTTTATCGATCGAATATTTTAAATATTTATCATTTTTAAATATAATTGATTTACTAAAAAATGAATTTGGAAATAGTTCAAATGCACAACAAATTATAAAAAGAAAATCATTTGTATATATTCTTAGTTGTGTTTTATTTGGTATCTATATAATTGTTATTCCTGCTTTAGCATTTTATGTAAGTCCTAATAATGGATTAAAAATTTATTTGCCAAATAATTCTGAGCATATTATATGAACAGATTTATGATTCAATTCTTTACAATTTTTTACTATTCAATCTAATTTTCTTTGCTTATTTGTATTGCTCATTTTTGTTATAAATCCAAATGCACATTTTTTTAAAAATCGTATTCTATTAATTATTGCAACAATTAACATAATTGTTGTTTGTCTAGTTTATAACTGTATTCTTCTACCAAACTATATTATTACTAAAAAAATTAATAATTGAGATTTACAAAATTGATTATCGCTTGCATTCAACCATATCTTTAATCCAATATCATTCGTTATATTTTTTATTATTCTGAATACAAAATACAAACATAAGATTGAAATAAAATTTAAAAATTATTTCATCTCTACTTTACTTCTTCCAACAATTTATTTAATCTATGCAATTTGTCAACCATTTGTGTCTTATACAAGTGTTTATGGATTTGCAACCAATTTAAATCCAAATGTACTAACAGATTTAAATACACCAGGAAATTCAATTAATATAATATATATAGTCTTAATATATTTAATATTTTGTTGTTTATCATTAGTTTTTTATTTTATAAACAACAAATTAATGATTAGGAGGTCTAAAGATGAAAAATAATATTATCGCCAATGTCATAAAAGAACATAATTTGCAAATAGACGAATTTGAAAATTATACAAATGAAATTGCAAAAATAATTAAATATCAAAAAAATAACAATAATAGTAAATTAGTTATTGTAACTTCTATGAGTCCAACTCCAGTAGGTGAAGGCAAAACTACTACCTCAATAGGATTAATTGATGGTTTAAATAAATTAGGAATAAAAACTATTGGTGCTCTCAGAGAACCTTCAATGGGTCCTGTTTTTGGAATGAAGGGAACAGGATCAGGAAGTAATAAGGCAATTTTGTTACCATTTGATAAAATAAATTTACATTTTACAGGAGATTTTCATGCAATTGCATCTGCTAATAATTTAATTAGCGCTGTAATTGATAATGAAATATATTTTCAAAGTGAATTAAATATTGATCCAACAAAAATTATTTGAAAAAGATGTTTGGATTCTAATGACCGACAATTACGAGAAATTGAATATACGATTTCTAAAATTAATAGCATTATAAAAACTGGTTTTAACATTACAGCAGCTTCAGATATGATGGCTTTATTTTGTTTATCAAAAGATATGAATGACTTTAAAGATAAACTAAATAAAACAATTGTTGCATATACATACAACAACAAACCAATTAGTGTTGAAGATTTAAAAATTAGTGATGCAATTATGAAAATAATGGAAGATGCATTTTATCCAAATTTAGTTAGAACATTAGAAAATAATCCTGTTATTTTACATGGTGGGCCATTTGCAAATATTGCCCATGGTTGTAGCAGTCTAATTTCTTTATATGCGGCTCAGAATCTAGGAGATGTTGTGGTCACTGAAGCTGGATTTGGAAGTGATTTAGGTTTAGAGAAATTTATGAATATTACATGTAGAGTTGGTGATATTAGTCCGGATTTGATTATTCTAACAATATCTCTAAAATCAATTTTATACAATGGAACTAAATCCAATGCTAATCAAACAAATCAAGAAAAAATTTTAGTTGGTTTTGAAAATGTCAAACATCATATAAATCATTGCAAAAAATATAATAAATCAGTTTTTGTTGCAATCAATCATCGAGATGAAGATCTAGATGATGATATGAAATTATTAGCAAAATTATTAGATAATTGTCAAGTTGAGTATGCCATTAATGATTGTTGAGCAAATGGTTCTAATGGTGCATTAGAAATGTCAAAAAAAGTTGCAAAAATTTTAAAAAACACATCACATAGCAAACATCCTTATTTGTATGATATTAATGATAGTGTTTATGACAAAATTGATAAAATTTGTAAAAATGCTTATGGTGCAAAAGGTTATGAATTAAGTAAATTAGCTAAATCTCAGCTAGAAGAATTAGAAAGTTTTAAAAACTATTATGTTTGTATTTCGAAAAATCCATATTCATTAACTTGTGATCAAAAAATATTAGGTAAACCAACTAATTTTGTTACAACAATTGAAAGAATTGAAATTAATTATGCAGCAAATTTAATTATTCCAATTACATCAGTCGTTTATCGAATGCCAGGACTTCCTAAAATTCCTAGAGCAAAAAATTTTATATTAAAATAATGATATGGGGGTGTCACGGGTTCGACAGAATAGATGAACTATTAAATGCAGTGGGGTCTGCCCCTTACAGCTCGAGGTTTAATAAATGCAGATGAAACAAATTTAAATGAACAAAGTTCATTTGACATCAATTTATTATCACAAAACCAAAATTTATACGCTTTTGCGTAAGATTTAATTAGTCTTTTATTTTTTAAAACTTATTAAATCATAGCCTATTTAATATAGGCACAAAAATTTATTATTGTTAAAATAAATCCTTTTGCTTATTTTCACGTTTATGGCAACAATAATATCTTATTTATTTTGAAAATAAGATAAACTGTAGACTTTAATAGGAATTTTATTTTGGAAAGGGGTTCAACTCCCCTCATCTCCACCATTTTAAAATAATAAAAAACACAATGTTCAATTATTGTGTTTTTTTATTATTAAGAGCTTTTTCTACTTGATTTTTAAAATAATTTAAAATACCTTTAATCTTGTTTAAGTTAGTTCGTGACGGCCCGATAATTGAAATTTGACGAGTAATATTTTCATACTTTAATTCAGTTGTAGCAATCATGAAAACCTTATTTTCATCTGAACTATCAATTGGCTTATATTCAATTTTAACTGCATTTGATTCATCCATATCTTGGGCTATTTGTTGCCAAATATTACCTGATTCAATCATATCCAAAATCTTAAAGAATGTATATGGATCTTGAAATTCAGGATATTGAGACAATGAAGTAACACCTACAAAATTAGTTTTGTTAATTTGTTTTAAAGTTGTATTGAAAAATTTAGAAATTACTTCCCTAGTAATATATTCATATTCTTTCACTTCTTTTTTTATAATTGGATTAATTTCATTAATCTTATTTCATAGATTATTAATTGGAACACCAATAAGGTTTTGATTAAATAAACGAATACATGTTTTAATATCATTAATTTCACTATCTTTTTCAATATATAAATAGTTTTTATAAATATTTCCAAGATTTGTAACAATTAATAATAATGCACTATTCTCATTTAATTGGACTAAACTAACTTCTCTTAGATGTTCATCTTTATTTCTTACATTAGTTATTGAAGGTAAATTTGTAATTTCATTCAAAATAGTCAATGAATCATTTATGATACTATCAATATTTTCATCACGCTTAATAAATAAAGATTTCAAACGATTTTGAATAATTTCATCAATTTCAAATGAATTTAAATTGTTTGCAAAAAAATCTAAAGCAATTTTTGCTGGCACTCTTCCGCTTGAAACATGTGTTTTAATTAAATAACCTTTTTTTTCTAAAATTGCCATGCAATTTCTAATTGTTTGGCTACTAATTTTTTTATCAAATAATTGTGACACAAGTTGACTACTAATTGGTTCATATTTCAAATTGTATTCTTCAACAATTATTTTTAATATTTGTTTTTCACGTTCTGATAAATCATTCATATATTTATTTTATTGTATTATTTTTTTAGTTTTGAATTGATATATATTTTCTTTAATTATTTCAATTGTTAAGACATATTCAGATGTTAATTTATTTGATTCAAATGCTAATTTGATTCGTTCAATCAATCCATCAATTTCTGAATCTGAAACTATATTTGGTTTTAATAAAATTTTAATAACAAATCCACTTTGTAAAACCCATACATGTTGTACTTCATTAAATTGCATACAAATATCTTCATAAATTTTTACACGTTTAAAGAAACTTTCCTTTGTATTATTACGAGCACCCGGACGGGATGCTGATGACTTATCTGAAATTTTTACAATAGCATCATAAATATTATTCGATATTTGACTAGAATGGTGAGTTGCAATTCCACTAATTACTTCTTGCGGTAAATTGTATTTTTGAGCAATTTCTACTCCAAGTTGGATATGATCTAATCCAGTTTCATGATCCATACTTTTACCTATGTCATGAAAAAAAGCAGACAATTTTGCTATATAAGGATTAGCGTTTACTTCTTTAGCAATTTGTTCAGCTAATAGTGCAGATTCAATACTATGTTCTAAAACATTCTGACCAAAACTATATCGATAACGTAATTTACCTATATATTCATATAAATTTGGATCAATATTTTTAAACTTCAATTCTTTAACAGTATCTTCACCAATTGAAATTAAAGAATTATAAAAATTAATTTTTTCTTCATTGTAATAATTATTAATTTTATTAGGTTCAATATTTTTAATTTCTAATAAACGTTTTAAAACACGATATGCAATTTCTCGTTTGATATGATTGGCTGAACTTAAATACACATTATCATCATTATCTTTTATTATTAGTTCAACCCCACATACTCGTTCAAATGTTTTCTTATTTCGAGCATTTAAACCAACTAAACGAGAACGAATCTCTGGATTTTTAGCTGGAACTTTAATAATAAATTCGTCACGAAAATATTGATAATCTAAACGATCAAAAGAATTTATGATAATTTGTTGAGCACGAATTCTATAATTTTCTTTTAAATCGTTAAGTCGTTTTTCTAATTCTTTTTTATAATTGTCTTCTAACTTATTAAAATAATCATTTATTCAAATGTTTTTTAATTCTTCAACAGAAAGATTAAAATTTTTCGCTTGTTGCTCTAATAATTGATAAGAATATTTTCTTGAATCTAAAACATCTGATAAATTTTTATCTTTAAAATAAGGATGTAATTTAAGTAATTTATTTATCTTTTTATTGAGTTTGTTTTCTCTAGATTTCTTCACAAAATTAAACATAACAACTTTCTAATTGAAATTAATTCATGCCATCTTGTAAATAATTTATTGTATTATATAACAAAAATAGGTTGATTATGAGTGAACAAGAATTAATTATTGAAATAAAAAATGAATTAAATAACAAAAAAATGAAATTGGCTACAGCAGAATCTGCTTCTTGTGGATATTTAGCTAATTTAATTGGTAGCATACCTGGTATTAGTAGCATTTACAATGGTGGAGTAATTGTTTATAGTGAATTAGCAAAAAATAAAATTTTAAAAATTAGCAAAAAATTACTAAATAAATATGGCACGATAAGTAAAGAATGTGTTGAAAAAATGGTAACTAAAACATCTAAAATTTTAAATGCAACAAATGTTATCGTAATTAGTGGAAATGCTGGTCCTAGTCAAATAGAAAATAAAGATATTGGTTGTTTCTATTGTGGAATAATGGTCGACGGAAGAACGACTGTAGATTTGGTTGAAATAGATAAAAAATTAAATAGAAATGAAATGCGTTCAAAAATTGTAGAATATTGTTTAATTAAAATGATTGATGAACTAAAAAAATTAAAGTAATTTTTATATTTTTCTCTTTAAGTAATAATGAGGAGAAAAAATGGAAAATAAAATTTTAAATACTGACGTACTTTCTAAAGAATATATTAACAATATCATCCCTTCAAAATTTCTTGATGTTGAAATTCAAGGAATAACAACTGGTAATATAATGTTAGATAAAATGATTGGGTGTAATGGGATTCCCAAAGGAAGAATTACTGAAATATATGGAAATGAATCTTGTGGCAAAACTACTCTATGTTTACAAATTGCAAGAGGTTGTACAGTTGTCAAAAAGAAAGTTTTATACATTGATTTAGAATATGCATTAGACATAAATTATGTCAAGGCAATAGGAATAGATACAGATTATTTTTTTGTTGCACATACTCATAGTGGAGAGAATGCTTTTGGAATGATTGAAGATGCATTAAATAATCAATCTTTTGAATTAATAATTATTGATTCAGTTGCTGCTATGCAACCCGAAAACGAAATTGATACAAAAATTGAAGATATTAATGCGCTTGGTTCACATGCACGACTAATGAGTCGGGGTATACGAAAAATTCAATATGCATTGTCAGAATCTCAAACTGCAATTGTATTTATTAATCAATTACGAGAAAAAATAGGCGTTACATTTGGTAATCCAGAAACTACAACAGGAGGTAAAGCATTAAAATTTTATAGCTCCGTTAGACTTGAATTAAAAAAAGTTGAATTAATAAAAGATGGGGAAGATAAAATTGGAATAAAAACTAAAATAACAACTGTAAAAAATAAAATTGGAATTCCATTTCAAAATACATTTATTAACATTTATTTTGGAACTGGATTTAATTATTTAAATGACATTTTAGAATTTGCAATATCAAAAAATATCATTCATAAAAATGGATCTTGATATTCTTATAAAGATGAAAAGATTGCTCAAGGAATAAATCAATTACGAAATTATTTTAAAGAAAATGAAGATTTATTAGAAGAAGTTAAGAATCTTTGTTTATAGTTTTGTTGTTAGCGCGAATAATGTTACTTCTAAAATCACTTTTGGATTCTATTTTGGAAGTTGTTGCCACTTTAGAATCATATTTTCTTTTAAAATAAAGAAGCAAGATAAATCAAATTGTAATAAATACAATAATTCCCGCTAATATCATATTTTGAACAAAATAGATATGCATATATTCTGTTAATGTGAATTCTGTAACATTAGTTTTATTAGGTAAAATTGAGTTTTTAATTCAACTAGTATAAAAACCTGATCCTGTAATTCCAATTGCTAAAATTGATTGGTATCATCCCATCTTTGTAATAACTTTATTATTAGATGAAATTGATAAAACCATTGCTAAAGTAAGATTGTATAAAATTCCATATCCAAATCCATTAATTCCATGAATTGCAATGTATGCAATTGGATTAGCTATAAAAGCAGATGAAACTTGATAAATTATTCAAGAAGAACTACCAATAACAAATATTCATTCTGTACGCATTTTTTTAAATAGATAAAATCCCATCATAATACTTGCAATTAATTGAAAAACACTAAAAATAACAGATATATAACCCTCATAACTACTTGTAGATTGATTTGTAAGTATTCCTAAATTTTGTATATGTGTTGTGGCTAATGCATCAGAATTAGTAAATTTAATAAATGCAACAATCGAACCAATAATTGCTATATTTATAAAAAATATTCAATTAATAAAATTGTTGTTTCAAGAATTTTGATTAATAATTTTCTTTGAATTTTCTAAACCATGAATTATAGGTTTTTCTTTTAAAAAAAATAACATAACAAATGCAATAAAAATAAATGGTAATCCAATCAATCACATTCATCGCATAATTAATGGATCAACAACATTATTAACAGTAGAAATTGTTTTCATAATTGATTGAACAGGAGCTGTTAAAAAATTTGCTAATAATGGAGGAATAGCTAAAATAGAGACAGTTAAGAATGCTTTTTTGTTTCCATATTGTTCTTTAAATAATAATTCATAGGTACCAATACAACTAGCTCCAATACCTATCCCAATAGAGCTACAGATATTCGTTGCTGTATTAGGAGAAATAATTAATGGGATAAATAAAGCAATTTCAGATATTGCACAAAAATAAAGAAATATTTTTCGATATTTAAATAAATAAGAAATAATATCAGCAAATACACGAATAAAAATCCCAATTGCACCGTAAACTGCGATTACAATTGTATAAAAATTTGCATCTAATGCATTTTGCATTGTTCCTCGATATGGACGAACAAGCATAATTGGGATTCAAAAAATTGTATATAACCAAAAAAGATACTTATAACCTTTTTGATCTAATTTTATTTTATTGATAAGAATAAATGAAACTATTAAAAAAATAAAAAATACAACAAGATTAACAATGATACTAATTATGCTTGTTTGGGTTAAATTAATCATTGTGTTTTGTTACTTTCTTAGATTTTGATTTCATCTCAATTTTTAATTCATCTAATTGTTCTAAGTCAACTTTTAAAGTATTACTATATTTACTACTAATATCTTCTATTAAATTAATAAGAGACATAAATTGTGAAATTTTTGATTGATAGTTAATATAAATTAACGTTTCATTCATTAAAGATAATATATAAAAAAAGACATCAGGAGTAATAAATTTTTCATTATTAACAAATTTATTAATAGTTGTCTTTATTAATTCCTCATTTGTTATCTGATAAATTATTTCAAATCCAAAAATAACAATAAGTTTCATTTGGTTAGAAATATCTATATCAGTAGATGGAAAAATGTAAATCTGTCTTTTTGACTTAATTTCTGATAACTTATGTTCAAATTTAGAAATTAAACTTTCATAATTATCAAAAAATAGATCAATTGCATTTGATATTGTTTCTAAATTTTTGGAATGAAAAATTTCTTTTCAATCAATTTTTGTTAATTTTGATCTAGACATCATCAATTATTTTAATATAAAAAATTTATTCATTTTAATTACTTAAAAGATATCAAATAGTAAAAGAAAGTAATTCTAATTTTATTTTTATCTTTTTGGTAAATCATAATTTATTTAATCCTAATAATGGTAACTACCAGCAAACTAGTTCTACCAAACGTGTCAAACACAAACTTAGAATTCCGTAATTCAATTTTCAGCAACATGAAACAACTAAGAGAAATTGATTTATCAAACTTATCTGCAGGTGCGGCTGAAGATGCATCAGAAACATTATTAACAACAAACATCACAAACTTTACCGGATTCATTTTTGAAAACTGTACAGCATTGACAACAGTTAATTACCCAAAATCAATCGCCGCAATTCCAGCCTATATTTTCAAAGGTTGCTCAAGCTTAAATGACTTCAACTTTAACGATCTTACAAACCTAACTTCAATCGGAACCGCAGCCTTCCA
>CAMWTZ010000010.1 GCA_947177385.1 uncultured Mycoplasmataceae bacterium | reverse complement strand
GTATACCAGCCAAAATTTTAATTTGGAATATTCTTCTATATATAAAGAATTACCATATTTATGAATAATTCCAATTGCAGAATTTAAAGCTTCTTCTCTTTCGGAAGATGAATTTAAAGAAAAGCTATTTTGAAATAATTCTTCTAAAAGAAAGAATGAAAAATGGATTTGATTTGAAATTATTTCATTTAATTTTTCATTAGAAGAATTATTCAAAACTTCATCGAAATCTTTATATTTTGAATCATATCTTTTAACAACATATACATTAATTTTATTAGAGATTTTTTTGCCAACATTAATAATTGCTTGTTTACCAGCATCATCGTTATCGAAACCTAAAACTATAGTTTTAATAAATTTATTTTTAGTAATTTTGTTCAAATGTTCATCGCTAAATGCTGTCCCCATTGTTGCAATACAATTGGTTATTCCTACTTTGTATAATGCAATTACATCCATAAATCCTTCAACAAGATAAATAATAGATTTTTTATCTTTTATTGCATTATGTCAGTTATATAAAATTTGTGATTTTTTAAAAATTTTTGTTTCAGTTGTATTTAAATATTTAGGTTCAAAATTAGAATCAATAACTCTACCACTAAATCCTATAATCCTTCCTTGATCATCGCAAATACTAAAAACTAAACGATTACGAAATACATCATAAATATTTCCATTGTTAGAAATAAGTATCAAATTATTATCTAATAATTCATCCCTTGAATAAATTGATTCATCATCTATATTAATGTATTTACCAGCACTATTTGTCAACAAATCATATAGATCTCGCCCTGATTTATCAGGATTAAAACCAATCTTAAAAGTATTGATTATTTTTTCATCTATTCCTCGATTTTTTAAATAATTTAAAGCATTTTGATTTTCTTTATTATTCAAAAAAGATTGACAAAATTCTAAATAATTAGAATTAAGATCATATATTCTTTGATTTGCAAAAGAATTATCATTTTTATATCTAGTAATTAAATTTTTATCTAAATTAAATTGCTCTGCTATTTCAAGTAATGCTTGCTGATAATTTAAATTTTTATACAACATAACAAATTTGATTGCATCACCACCTGTAGAGCATGCAAAACATTTAAAAATATTTTTTTGTGGATTTATAGTCAATGATGGTTTTGTATCACCATGAAACGGACAAATAGCTAAGTAATTATTACCTTTTTTAAATAATTGCAAATAATTTTTAATAATATCAACAATGTTTATTTTATGAATGTTATCAATTAATTCATTGCTCATTAAAAGTATAATTTCCTTTTATAATTTTGAAAGAAAAAAGTTAGATACTTCATCAATATTTATTTTAATTTGTTCCATTGTATCACGGTCACGAATAGTTACATTATTTGTATCAATAGTATCAAAATCAATTGTTAAACAATATGGTGTACCAATAGCATCTTGTCTACGATATCTTTTTCCAATTGACCCAGAAGAATCAAATGTACAACTAATTTGTCTATCTAATAATTTTTGTCAAACTTCTTCAGCTTTGTCCTTTAATTTATTTACTAATGGTAAAATAGCAACTTTATATGGACTTAATTTATATGGTAAATGCATTACGATACGTGTGTCATCACCATCCAGTTTTTGTTCTTCATAACAAGAACAACAAATTGCATATAATAATCGTTCTACTCCAACAGAAGGTTCTATGACATGAGGAATAAACTTGTCATTATTATTTGGATCTAAATAAGATAAATCTTTTTTTGAATATGTTGAATGGTTTTGCAAATCGAAATTAGTGCGATATGCTAAACCTCATAATTCAGATGATCCTTGAGGAAAGTCAAAATTAAAATCAATTGTTCTTTTAGAATAATGAGATAATTGACTTTTATCATGCTCATGAATACTAATTAATTCTTTATTAATATTGCAATCATTTTCTAAAAATGAAGCAATTTTTTTCATAAAAAAATCGAATCACAATTCATATTCTTTTTCTTCAAGAAAGAATTCAATTTCCATTTGTTCAAACTCACGTGTTCTAAAAATAAAATTACCTGGTGTGATTTCATTTCTAAAAGCTTTACCAATTTGTCCAACTCCAAATGGTATTTTAGCTCTAGTTGTTCTTTGAATATTTTTAAAATTAATAAATATACCTTGAGCAGTTTCAGGTCTTAAATAAATTTCTGTAGTATTATTTTCAACAACACCTTGATGTGTTTTAAACATCAAATTAAAATATCGAACATCAGTTCAATCAAATTTATTACAATTAGGACAAACAATATTCAATTTTTTTAGTCATGTTTGAATTTCTAAATTACTAGATGTTTCAGAAATCACGATATTAGAATCAACAGATTCAATCAATTTATCTGCTCTAAAACGAGATTTACAATTACGACAATCAATTAAAGGATCAGCAAAATTTTGTAAGTGACCAGAAGCTTGCCAAACAAGAGGATTTAACAAAATCATTGAATCTAGTCCATACATATTTTTTTGAGTTGTAATAAATTCATTTCATCACAGTTGCTTTAGATTATTTTTCAATAAAACACCTAAAGGTCCATAATCTCATGAATTAGCAAGACCATTATATATTTCGCTACTTGCAAAAATGAATCCTAAGTTTTTTAGATGAGATGATATTGTATCTTGATCATATTTTAATTTACTTGCCATATTTACTTACTTTTCTTTTTTTCTTTATTTAATATTCGAATGTATTGATTAAATAAATAATTTAAATAATCATATATTTTTTTTCAATTAATATTATATTTGTTTAAGAAACAATTTATAAATAGTTCATCCAAACTAGAACTTTTTAATAAATACAAAATAAATTTTATTTCATTAATATCTAAATTGTAAGTTTGTTGATTAACTGAACACTTAGAACATTTAAATAAATTTGAATTGAACAAATCAATTGAATCAGAATAAGAATGATGTAAACCACATTTATAAAAATTTCATTCAGGATATTGTGTATATAAATAATAAATGTAAGCATAAACAGCAATTGCTAATTCATTTTCATTTTTGTATACTTTTAATAAAATATTTTGATAAAAAATATAATCATTCTTATTTGTTTTTTTAATAGACAAAATATCATTTGCAACTAAAATACCTAAATTAAATGAATTTTCGAAATTTATTGCATTCAAAGTTGTAACTTTTTTTAATTTACTTATTTTTTCTGGATTATTAGAATAAAAAAATTCAAATTCTAAAAAATTTCCAAAAATCAATGAAAATGAGTTCTTGGAATTAATTTTTCTTGTTCCTAAAGCATAACAGACAAATTTATTACCATATTCATTTAAAAAAACTAATATTTCATCAAATAGTTTATATTTATATTTACCAATTAAATATCCCTTAGTAACAATCAAACTCATTATTAATTTGAATATCCAAATTCTTTTAATTTTGTTAAATTATTTCTTCAATTTTTACTAACTTTAACAAATAATTTTAAAAATACTTTTGTGTCATAAATCTTAAGAATTTCTAATCGGCTATTTTTACCAATGGTTTTAATCATTTCTCCATTATGTCCAATTACAATTTTTTTATGACTTTCTTTTTCAACATTTATTGAAGCATCAATAAACATTGTTTTTTTGGTAGAGTCATAATTAAAATAATCAATCATAATTGAAATCCCATATGGAATCTCATATTGTAGCAAATTCATACACTGCTCACGAATAATTTCTTTAATTAAAAATAAATCATCATTAATCGTTTCAGTTTTTTCTTCAATTCAAGATTCTGTCAAATTTAAAAAACTTTGACTTAAATCTAATAGTTTTTTAAGACTCTGTGCATCATAAATATTAATAGAAACACTATAATTAAATTCATTTATTTTATTGACATCATTAATTAAATTCTGAATTTTATCTAATTTAATTAAATCTGATTTTGTTATTACCAAGATTTTAGGAATATCCAAATTTTTAAGTATTTTTAATAAATTATGGTCTTCTTCATTTAATGGTCTAGTTGGATCAACTAAAAAATAAATTAAATCAGCATCTTTTAATGATTGTTTAACTTGGCTATTTAAAAAAGTATCTAATTTATTATGTTCTTTATGAAATCCTGGAGTATCCAAAATTTGTAAATAATATTCATCACTTTCTAAAATTGCCAAAACATTGTTACGAGTGGCTTGAGGTTTCTTATTGACAATGGAAATTTTATTATCTACCAAAGCATTTAACAAACTAGATTTACCTACATTTGGTTTTCCAATAATTGTAATTTTACCTGTAAATTTTTTCATTATTTTCACCCATTATATCCATAACCATTTTGTGCAAATAAAACTATTTGTGGAATAAAGATTAATAATCCAATAATTATTGCAGTAATCGCTAAAATTAAAGTTGCGGCAGCTGAAACATCTTTAATTTTTTTGGCATTAAAATTAAATTTGAACGAAACCATATCAACAACATTTTCAATTGCAGTATTCATTAATTCACTACTTATGACAAGTCCAATCAAAAATATAATAATTGCTCACTTAATTGGACTTAATTGTAAAATAGCAGAAATTACTAATGCAATAATTCCAAAGATAGTATGCACTACCAAACTTTTTTCTTCTTTTAAGCTTAAAATAAATCCTCTAAAAGCATAAGAGAATTTTCTAAATGTTCTTTTTAAAAACTCAACTAAACTATTAAACATTATTTTAGAATCTCTAATTCATTTAAAATTATATCTTGTAAATTGAACATTATTTTTTCATCTTTTTCATTCATATGGTCATAACCTAATAAATGTAGTAATCCATGTAAGAATAAAAAACTAATTTCTCGTTTAAATGAATGATGATATTTACGATGCTGCTCAACTATTTTTTCATAACAAATATATAATTCACCAAGTAAATCCGTTTGATTTGTTTTATTGTCCCATAAAGCAAATGAAATTACATCGGTAGGATAATCTTTTTTTCGATATTGATTATTTATTTCACGAATTTTTTTTGCATTCACAAAACTACAATCAAAAATTATTTCACCTTTTAAATTTAATTTTTTATAAGTATGATTTGCTATTGTGATTAAAAGTTTCTGATAATGTTTTAATCTTATTTTTTTAAGATCATAATCAAAATTAATAATAAACATTAAACTGGCTCCTTAATATAAAAAGGTTCCAAATTAATAAGATCATCAATTAATTTAAATGACATTCAAATATTTGGATTAGATACTACATTAGAAAAATCATCAATTATTAAATTTAAATTTTTGAAATTATCAATATATTTATTTACTTCACTTTTTTTAATTAAATGTGGATATATAATTTCTTGACTGTTTTGATATACTGCACAATAATAATATGAATTATTTGCAGTAATTAAACTAACTCCATTATCCATACTCATTCATTGCAAATTATTAATCATATAAAATTTAATATTTGGGTAAACTAAACTAATTGTTTTTGCAATACTATTAGCAACTCTAATTCCGGTAAAATTTCCAGGACCATTACAAAAATAAATTCTTGTAATATTTGCAAAAGAAATATTGTTTTTCTTTAAAAATAGAGTGAATTTTTCATTAACAATATTTATGAGATTTTTAGAAACGTCAAAATTTTCTATTGCAACTTCTGTAAAATTTACATCTAGTAATTTAAAAGAACACTTTGAAAAACTTAAATTAAAAAACAAATAAAAATTAGGCATATTTTAAACTATTTATTTTTTCTATAAATTCTTTATCTAAATCAATTTTGATATCAATTAATTTATTTGTAATTGGATGATTAAATGAAATATTAGTACACATTAGATATTGGCCAAAATCACTAGTTTTCGATTCAATTCCATAAATTGGATCATTTAAGACTGGATGATTGATATAACGCATGTGAACACGAATTTGATGAGTTCTACCAGTAATCATATTGCATTCTACTAAAGAAAAAGCATTTCCAATATTTTTGATTGGTTGGATTATTGTGATAGCTTCTTTAGGATTTTTAGAATTATTACCAACAATCATTTTATAAACACCAGATTTACTCATTCCAATTTCTTTATTAATTTTTATTTTTTTGTTTAATTCATCATTTGAAAAGCAGTGATGAACTAAACAAGTATATTTACGGATAATCTCATTATTTTGAATCATTTTTTGCAAAATTAAAAAAATATTCTTCTTTTTTGCAACTAAAACTAATCCTGTTGTATTACGATCTAAACGATGAACTATTCCTTGTCTTAAATCTTTATCAAATTCTTTGTTGTTGTTTTTTTTATAAAAGTTATAAATAGAATGTGATAAAGTCTTTGAATCAGTATCATAAGTTGGATAAACTAAAACATTATTAGGTTTATAGACAATCATCAAATCATTATCTTGATAAACAATATTTAAATCATCCATTTCTTTATTAGGTATTAAAAAATGAACAAGAGTTTGTGAACAAGATTTGTTTTCTTTTAAATTATTATTTTTTATTTCAACAATATCATTATTTTTCAATAAATAATTGGGGGCATGAATAAGATTATTATTTACAAAAATTTTTTTGTTTTTAAAAAAATTAGCAATTTTTATTTTAGTATAATTAGTTTTTTGTAATAAATAACTTTCTATTTGAATATTGTTAATATCACAAATAATTTTTAATTGATGATTGCTCATATTAATTAGATGATTTATTTTCAATTTTTTTGCTTGTTTCAACAACTTCTTTTTGCTTTGTATCATCTGGAGATTTAATAATCTTAATAATTAAAATTAAACATCCAACCCCTAAAACAATTGCACTAGAAGTAATAAAAATATCAGGAATATTAATAACTGTTTTACCAAATGGAATATAGTCAATTACAGCATGAACATTATTAATAGGGTCAATTGTTATAGATCGATCAATAACATTGCATAATCCTCCAAAACAAATCCCAGCAAATCCTATCATAAATCATATATTTGTAGAAACTAAAATTAAAGGGAATGTTATTGCACAAGTCACTATTTGAATAATTAAAACTGAATTAGGACCTAGTTTAGCAAAAAAACCAAATGAAACACCTGGATTATAAACAATTGAATTTTTAAAATTATTTAGAACAATTGCACGAGCACTAAAAGATAAAACACAAATTATTGTTGCTACTAATAAAATTATTATTAATTTTCAAAATACTAATTTATATGAAAATAATTTTAAAAAATAATCTCTAAGAGTCTCGTTTTTAATTTTTACAATTTTTTTTTGAAAAAAAGTCTTTTCAAAAAAATGATTTTTTTTATTCATATTTATCTGGGTATTGTTTTCGCATTAATTCAACAAATTCATCTTTTGGCATTGAACCATATTTGTTCATCATATCTTTACAAATATTGTATTCTTTTTCTGCTCATTCTTTGTTTTTAAAACCTTTAACAACAACTTTTTTATTTTGTAAAATTTTGTAATTTTGGAAAAAATTAGAAATTTCTTTCAAAATATGCTCATTTAAATCTGATAGATCATTAATATTTTTATAACGTGGATCACAATCAATAACACCTATTAATTTAGTATCTGTTTCTCCACTATCTACCATTTCCATTGCTCCGATAATTCTTGTTGGAACACTAACGCCTGGCATAAATTCTTGATCAGCAATAACTAATACATCCAATTCATCGCCATCATAATCTAAAGCGTCTTTTAAAAAACCATAGTTTTGTGGATAAACTTCACTACCATATAAAATACGATCTACTGAAATTGATTTGCTAGTACGATCATATTCATATTTAACATTACTGTGTTTTGGAATTTCAATAATTACATTTACTTTCATAAATAATTCTCACATTTAATATACTTAATTAAATATATTTTAATTTAAGAAAAATTAAATCTAAAAAATAATAATGAACCAATTGAAAAACTTAATAATCCAAGCGTTGATCAAACACTTAATAAAACATAATAATTAAAGAATGTTGATACATTAACAAAATTGAAAGTTGGAATTTCATTTGCATTTATTAAGTAATATAGTGGTTGATAATTTAATAAATATTCATTATAATTTCCATTTAAATTATTTCAATTACTAATTGGATAAAATAATGCAACATTTGATTGACTAATTTGTAATTGTTGATTAGATGAAGTTTGTGGTAGACGGAAATCAAATAAGCAAGAAAATAAATATTCATTAATGGTAGTATCTTTAGATACATTATTTAATAATGCATTTGCAGAGAGTTTTTGAAATAAATCTAATTGATAAAGTGATTTTTTTATAATTGAATTTTTTGTCAAATAATTAAGATTTGATAATTCATTATTGGTTCCAATTATTGTTTCTAAATTTTGAGAAAGAAAAACACTAAATCAGAAATTTAAAATACTAGTATTTGATTGTTTAACTAAATTTATGAAGTTAGAATTAAAATATTTTTCAACAAATTCTTCAAGATTTGATCAATTAATTTCATAATTCAAAATTAAATTATTATCAATATCAATTGCGGGTAAAACATAATTATTTGTTTCATTGATTGATCCAGACATTGAACTAATATAACTATCTGATAAGAAAACTAAGTTATTTTTTGTGTCTGATACATAGCTTGTGTAATTATTTCCTAAATAATAATCTTGTAATAAATAATTAATTTTAACAAAATTGTTAGATTCATTATTCAAAGTATTAGTATCAAAATCCAAACAAATATTGTATGAATTAGATGATCTTAAAACTGTGCTTAAATTATAATAAGATGATTCTAAATAATCATCAGATGGTCAAGTATAAATAGAAGTTAATTGATATAAAACATTACTTCATAAATACACATAAAAATTATTAGAATTAATAGATTGATTATAAGAGTACCGAAGGTATTCATTCGGACTAATACCAAAATTTTGTTTATTGTAAAAATCTAGTGTCATAAAATTATTGCTAGAATTGATTGATGCATTTGCTCCTCAATGATAATTTGTTTTAGATAAATCATTTTTTGTATCAGTTTGGACTAAACTTATCGGAGACAAATATAATCCTTGTTTATATTTCAAACTTTTCGGCACAGACATAAAAATTTGGTTAGTAATAATACTATAAATCATTAACAAAATAAATATTGTTAACAAGCAAATAAGTGAACCTACTTGTTTCATAAAGATAGATAAAATACTGGCAATACCACCAAATATTAAATATATGAGGATTGTAGCAATAAATGTATTTTTAGCAAGTTCAGTTGCAACTATTTCATTGCTATAATTTGTAAATTTTGTTAAGTAACTAATTAATGCAGTAATTCCTGCAACAATTATTGTTATTAATAAATACAAAATGATTTTTGCTCAAATAATAGCTGTTCTTGTGATTGGTTTAGAAATAACAATTAATTCTGATCCATCATCAATTGATTTTCTAAAAATTGCATAAATTAATGATGATATATTTGTCATTGCAATCATTATTAAAATAATGAAAAAATAAGTATATGTTGTAATATACGATAATTGAACATCCAATAAAACGGGCATTAAATAAAACAAAAAAATGAGCACTAAAAAATATAATGCTCATGTAATATAAACAAAAATACTGCGAAAAAGAACGTTAAGGCAAAATCTATAATATCTTACTAACATTACAATTATTTTACCCTAAATTAAGTAGTATTTAGATTAATGAAGCTTCAATTTCATTAGAAACTTCTTTACCGCAAAATTTATCTACTACTTGAAGTGCAAATTCACTAAGTTGTCAATAACCGATAACAGAAATTAAATTAGGAGTTAAAACAATTTCTTCTTTGATTTTTTCATCTCGATTGTATTCTTTATCAAAACCTGCTAAACGAGTTTTTCCAATTAATTTATAGTGATCTAAAATGGAACTACTGCTTGCAGTCAATAAAATAACTTTGTTTTTTTCTAATCTAAAAGTTTCCAAAGTTTTAAATAATTTTGTTGGACCAGCAGAATTTTTAACTGGTCAATTTTGAGTGAAAAAACGTTCTACACCTTTTCCACCAGGAATATATAAACCATGATATTGAGTTGTATTAACAATATCAAATGTAGAATTACAACCAACTTTTACACCAGATTCGGTCATGATTGAATTCTTTTTTTCTATTGAAATAAGATCTACAACTAACTTTGCTTTACGCCAAATAGTTAATGGAACAAATAATTCTATATCATTAATTTCATTAGATAAAATGACAGCAATTTTTTTCATAGTAATCTTTCAATTACACTAATTGAATAATTGCTAATTCAGTATTATCACCTTGACGAGCACCAAGTTTTAGTACTCTTGTATATCCACCATTACGATTAGAATATTTTTTTCCTAAATCATTAAATAATTTTTTTAATAATTCATCTTTACTAAATTTTTTGTTGTCTAACAAAATTGAAGCAGCTTGACGGCGAGATGCCAAAGTATTTTTCTTTGCTAAAGTAATAATACGATCAACATGACGTTGAGTTTCTTTTGCTTTAGTTTTTGTTGTAATTAATTCATTATACGCAATTACATCAGTTACTTGTTGACGAGTAACCATTTTACGTCATGCACGTGTTTTACCTTTTTTATTAATAAAACTCATAATAATTTCCTTTCTTTTTAATTATTCATTTCTAAGTTTCAAACCACGTTCATGAATTTTTTCAATAATTTCATTAACAGATTTTCTACCAAGATTTTTAATTTTTTCAATTTCTTGTTTATCTTTGTCTAATAATTCTTGAGTACTTAAAATTCCTGAAGATTTTAATGCATTATAAGCACGAACAGTTAAATCTAAATCTTCAATTGGAATAAATAAATTAGAACGTTGTGATTCAATAGTATCTTCATCTAAAATACTTGGCATATTACTGATATCTGGATTTAATTCAATAATTGGTTGTAAATAGTCAGATAAAATTTTGCTAGCCATAATTAATGCTTCAGATGCTTTAATAGAACCATTAGTTGTGATTTCAAATTCTAAAACATCACTATTTGTTAATTTACTAGTTTTTACTTCTTTAACAGATCAATTAACTGCAATGACTGGACTAAAACTACTATCAATTGGAATAATTGATAATAATGTGATATTTTCTTTATTTTCATCTGATGTTTTGAATCCACGACCTCATTTAGCAAATAATTCCATTGAAAAATTTATTGGTTTAGTAATTGTTGCTATATGAAGATCTTTATTTAAAATTTCAAATCCAGCTGGTGATTCAATATTATTAGCAGTAACTTCACCAGGTCCTGTAAAATTGATTTTCATAACTGGTCAATCTTCAATTGTACGATTCATCAATTCATCATTAGAAATAATTGTTTCATCACCCTTAATAACTAATTTTTTTAAATTTAAGATGATTTGAACAATATCTTCATATATTCCGTCAATTGCTTGAAATTCATGAGTAACACCAGGAATTTTAATTGCAAAGACACTAATTCCTGGAATACTTGAAAGACAAACACGACGCAAACTATTTCCTAATGTTGTACCAAAACCTTTTTCAAGTGGTTTAATTACAAATTTTGCATAATTTTTTTCATCTTCAACAATTACCGGTTGAATCTTAATCATACTGAATTTTTCCATATATTCTCCTTATATTAACGTGGTTTTTTAGGTGGACGGCAACCATTATGTGGAATAGGGGTTACATCATTAATACTTGTAATCGCTAAACCAGCAACTTGTAAACTACGAATTGCAGTATCACGACCAGAACCTGTTCCATTAACATTTACAGATACACTACGTAATCCCATTTCATAAGCTTGTTTACCACAAGATTCTGCAGCTAATCCTGCTGAATAAGGAGTTTTTTTCTTTGAACCTTTATAACCAATTGCTCCTGATGATGATCAAGAAATTACATTACCATTTTCATCAGAGATAGTTACGATTGTATTATTACGAGTTGCATGAATATGTGCACACCCATTTGTAAAGGTCAATTTTTTCTTTTTAGCCATTATAAAATACCTATTTCCTTTTTATACTAAATTGACAATTAATTATTTACTTTCAATTTTTTTATTAGCAACTGTTTTACGCGGACCTTTACGAGTACGTGCATTAGTTCTTGTACGTTGACCACGTACTGGTAAATTACGACGATGACGAATACCACGATAAGAACCAATTTCCATTAATCGTTTAATATCCATTGCAATTTCACGACGTAAATCACCTTCAATTTGATATGAACTAGCAGCTTTACGAATTAATGCTAATTCATCTTCAGTTAAATCTTTAACTCGACGATCTTCACTAATTCCAGCTTCTTTTAAAATTATTTTTGCAGTTGATTTACCAATCCCATAAATATAAGTTAAAGAAATAACTACTCTTTTATCATTAGGGATATCAACACCAAATATACGTGCCATTTAATTAATTCCTTTATTTAACCTTGACGTTGTTTATGTTTTTTAATTTTACAAATTACGCGAATAACACCTTCACGTTTTACAATTTTGCAATCTTTGCAAATTGGTTTAACTGATGCTCTTACTTTCATCTCTTTTACTCCAACTTATACCGTAAACTATGTAAATTTCTAAAATTTACTCAAACATTTAGTTATCAACTAATAAAATGATCTCAACTAAACAAGAGTTGAAATAAATTTTATTAATTATAGTTATTACGATAATTAATCATCACTTAAAATCAAATTGATGCATCCATCTTTAGTAACTACAAACATATGTTCTGTGTGACATGTTAATAATCCATTAGTAGAATATACATTTCAATGATTATTATCAATGTAATAGTCATTAGATTTTGTTAAAATCATTGGTTCTAAACAAAAAACCATATTTTCTTTTAATTTAACAACTGGAAAATGAGAATCATAATAATTAGGAAAGGCTGGATCTTCATGTAATTGAATACCACAACCGTGACCTGTAAAATCATGTAAAACTACATATCCATTTGATTCAATATAGTTCTGCAAAAATTTTGCAATATCCATATTTGTTATTCCTGGCTTAATTATTTTTGTTACTTCAACTAAACTAGAATCACAAACATTTTTTATTTTGATTGCTGCTTCATTATTACCAACAACAATATTAAAAGCAGCATCACAAATGTGTTCTTTATACGTTACACCAAGATCAAACTTAACTAAATCACCATCTCTTAAACGATAATCATTTGGTATACCATGAATTACACAATCATTTATAGATATACAAAGATGTTTAGGAAAACCATACATATTTAAAAAAGTCGATTTTCCACCTAAATTTTCAATTGTTTGGTTTGCTATTTCATCTAACTCTAACAAACTTGTACCAACAATAGATTTTTCAATTAAAATATCACGAGTTTTTTTTCAAATTTTAACCGCTTCTTTAATCAATCTAATATCTTCATCAGTTTTTATAATTATTTTCATAGACAAAATTAAACCAATTATAATTTTACTAGTTTTTAACGAAATTTATTTAAAATTGCTCTAACTTTATCAACTAAAACATCAATATCAATTTTTGCATCTATATCATGCAATAAATTTTGCTCTTTATAATATTGAATTAATGGTTTAGTTTGTTCATCATAAACATTAATTCGTTCTTGAACAACATTTAGTTCATCATCTTTACGTTGAATTAAGGTTGAACCACATTTATCACAAATATTTTCTTTTTTAGGTTTATTAAAAAAATAAATATTATAAATGCTATTACAATTGGTACAAATACGACGACCTGAAATTCGTTTTATTAATGTATCATTATCAACATTCAATAAAATCGCAGCATCAACTTTTCCATAATTTTCATTTAAATAATCAACTTGACTTAAAGTACGTGGATACCCATCTAATATATATCCATTAAAATCAGATAAGCTTTTATTAATTGCATCGCTTGCAATTTTATTAGTTATTCAATCAGGAACATATTTACCTGTTAAAACGTATTCTTTTATTTGAGCAGTTAATTCATCATCAATTTTTAATTGAGCACGAAATAAATCACCTGTTGAAATATGCATTAGATTATATTCTTTACAAATAATATTTGAAATTGTTCCTTTTCCTGATCCTGGAGCACCTAACAAAATAATTCTCATTTTAATTTCTCCTTTTATCATAATTGTGAATCATTATTATTACTAGATTCTTCATCTATAACCATAGAATTTAATGATTCATTTAACTCTTTCTTCTGATAAGAATAACTAGTTGTTTTTGATGCGGCACGAATTGAATCTCATAATTCAATAGTTCCTGAAACCATAATTACAATTCCTGTTCCACCAAGTGAAGCATAACTTGGGATTACTACAAGTCCATTAGTAGTTTGAGAAACAATAATTGAAACAATATATGGTAAAGTAGCAACTAATGCTAAAAATGGACCACCTATTCAGTTAACTCTAAACAATATTTTAGAAATATAATTTTCAGTTTGTTCTCCTACTTTTACTCCAGGAATAAAACGACCAGATTTTTTAAAATCTTGCGATATTTTATTTGGATTTAATTGAACATAACTGTAAAAAAAGGTGAATAAAATAATTAAGAAAAAGTAAATAGCTATTCCTGTATATGAATTTAAAGATATATATTGATTAATAATAAATACAGCTGAATTAGATGAAGGTA
>CAMWTZ010000009.1 GCA_947177385.1 uncultured Mycoplasmataceae bacterium | reverse complement strand
ATAATAATTTAAACCAAATTCAAGAAGAATTTATTCTATCATCTCGTTACTATTTTAGTTTTGTTGAAACATCAAATTTAAACGTATCAATTAATAAAATTATGTTTGTGCAATATGTAGTAGACTGACAAGATGAAATGCAAGAGTTAAACAATTTATGAGATAAATTTTGTTCAGATTCAAAAATTTATAAAAATAAATTTATCAGTCCGTACAAATATGAAAGTTTAATATTTATAATTGATGAAGAATTATTTAATTTATATTATGAATTTGATAGCAACGGATATGTTGTAAATAAATAAATTTAATAATGTATTAAATAGATTCTAATATTGACTATTATCTAATAATTAATATTTTTATATACTAAAATATTTTTCTCTAATTTTTAATTTGAGTCGTTGTTAATCTAAAAGTTTAAAACTTATAGTTATTAGATGATGGATGATTCATACAAACAAGAAATAACTATTAAATTAATCAAGGAATTTTGATATATTCATTAATAAAATAATAATTCAATATTGTTATTTTGTGTTGAGATCATATTAAATGATATAGATAATAAAAAAGGAAAATATGAATAAAGGTATCCTTCTTTATTTAATATTGATATTAATCCTAATTTGAAAAAATACTGTCTATGTTCTAATATAATTTAGCCAAATATAATATTGAATTTACTAGTCTAAATATTAGACTAATTTTTTTAAAGATTGAATATCAAAGTATAATATATATACATATATTAAATATTTAAGTTATAAGGAGAATTATAATGGAAAAAGAACAAAATTGTTGTTGCAAAGATTCTAACGAATGTTGTTGTGAATCTCAAAAAGATTCTTGTTGTAGTGATGATTCATGCGGTTGTGATTGTGGTTGTGAAGACAACAAATCTAATGAATGTTGTTGTTGTGAAGATGATTGCTGCAGTACAAACAAATAATTTATAACTAAATAAAAAATGCTAGAGTAATTAATTTACTTCTAGCATTTTTTTAAAATATTATTCGTTAGTATTAATTTCTAACATATGACCCATTTTTGTTTTCTTTGTTTTTAAATATGACTCATCATATTTATTAGCGATTATTTCAATTGGAATACGTTTAGCTATTTTTATTCCATAATCTTCTAATTGAGTTAACTTTTCTGGATTATTAGTTAATAATTCAAGTGATTTAATTTTTAGATCTTTCAAAATTTGAGCAGCAATATAATATTCCCGCATATCACCTTCAAAACCTAAAGCAAGATTTGCTTGAAGTGTATCCATTCCTTCTTCTTGTAATTTATAAGCTCTTAATTTATTTACTAAACCTATTCCTCGGCCTTCTTGTCTCATATATAACAAAACACCTGATTTATTTTCACTAATCATTTTCATTGCTTTATCAAATTGCGGTCCACAATCACACCGCAATGATCCAAATACATCACCTGTTAAACATTCTGAATGCAAACGACACATTACATTGTTTGGATTATCCAATTTTCCCATAACCAATGCAACATGATGCTCATCATTTAATTTATTTACATAACAATGAGCTTTAAATATCCCATATTTAGTTGGCATATTAACAACAGATGTACATTCAATCAAATTATCATTTACTTTATGATATTCTTGTAATTCTTTAATTGTTAAATAATTAATTTTATTTTTATTTGCAAAATCTATTAATTGTTCATAGCTAATTTGTTTATTATCTTTATTTGATATTTCACAACATAAAGAAATTAAATCTAAATTTGCCAATTTCATTAAATCAAGAGATGCTTCTATAAAACTATCATTAATTAAAATATGTTCATTATTTGCTATATATACTGGAAGATTATTTTTATTTTCAAAATTAAATTTATTAATATCTTTACTTTTTACAATAAATTGATCAGCGCAACCAAAATTGTTCATAAGACTAATAGTTTGCATGAATCCAGAATTGTATGTAGCAACTAACCAACCGCTACAATTATTATTTTTGTTATTTATTAAAAGAATAATATTTTTATTTTTTAATGAATCTAAACAATTATTTAAATTTTGAAATTTCATTGCAAACTCCTTTATTAGTTAAACAATAATTAATAAAATAACAAATTTAGTTATTTCAACATTTATGGATTATAAATAAAAGGATATTAATTTTCAATTATATATTTTTTAAAATACATTTCTTTTTTTGAAAAGATGTTTTCATTCTTTTTTCTATATATTGTTTCATTTGTTCTGTTAAAACTTTACTGTTGATTTGAATATTTCTATATTGTTCACCAAATGATTTAATTACTTCATCTTTTTGAGATTCTAGATAATGAAATTTTCCATTTGTATCAAATCAAACATAATGTTTATCGAATATTTTATGAGAATCTGAATTCATAAATATTCCATTGTTATAATTCGATGCATCATTTATAAATTTATCAATTTCTTTTTTAAATTGCTCATTTTCAAAATCTTCTATTTTTTTAATATTTCTACTAGCAAATAATTTAAAATCTTTAATAATATATTCAACTTCATAAATATGACAAGCTTGCATATTTTCCACTTGTCTTCTGTTATTAAGTGAATTCAGAATATCAGAATAATCTTTTGTGCTTAAACCATATCCATATATTCTTTCATTAATAATATTTTGTCTAAGTTTGAATCTTTCTCTTTTAATAATTTCAATATAATTATTTAATTTATAATACATTTCTTTGTTTTCTTTTTCTTTAAAACTACTTATGTTAAAAGTAAGAAATAGATTCTTATTTTCATCATAACTTTCAAATAAAGTATTATAAATGGAATCTATAATATCTTCAAATTCATATTTTTTTAGAATTTCTTTAGATAATTGTGTATATGTTTTCTTACCATTTCCAAATATATTAGTGTCATCACCTTTTACATGTCTAATATATTCTTGAGATATATTATTTTTAAAATTAAAAGGTGTGTAATTTTTATATTTTTTACTTTGACTCTTTGGTTTAAATTGACTATCAATATAATCAAAATAATTGATTTTATTTTGATTGTTGTATTCATCTATTAATGAAATAAATAGAGAAAACCCAAGATTTTTCACAAAATCTATATTCGAATAATATGAATATGGAATTAATTTTAAAAATTTAAAAATTAATTCATTTTCATAATATTTAATAAAATCAAAAATTTTATTAGTTAATTTAATTACATAAGAATCTTTATTAAATCTAAATTTATTTTCTTCAATTATTTCTAAAGCAAATCATATTTGCAAGTATTGTCTAATTGTAGATTCAGCTGCTATTTTATTTTTTCTAGTAGTTGGAGTAATATTGTGTTCACCATTTAGAAGAAGTTTATATTTTCTTTCATTTTTAGTAATTTTCAGATCATATTCGCTTTTTATTTCTATATAGTTATATTTATTTTTGTTCAATTTTGAATTAATATTAGTAAGTGTAATATTTAAAGATTGATAAAAATTTGTTCCAACTTCTCATGTTTTGGCTTGATTTTTATAGTTATTTTCTTTATCTAAAAATAATTCAATAATCTTAGTAATCTTATCTAATATCAATTTATTCATTATTCAATTCCTTCGAATTTAGAATTTGTTCAAATAAATCTTTAATTAATAATTCTGGAATTGAACTGCGCATATCATATGAGCCCTTTGCCATATGAGCTTTATTGCCTTTAACACGATCTTTTTTAAGATCTAATTTGATATTAGATTTAAAAATTGTTGGTTTTAATGAGTAATTTGAGTCATATGCAGAATAACAAGCCAAATTTAAATTTCCATTAAATTCTCAATGATACTTTTGAAATTTTCAAGTTAAACTTGTTTGAGGATTTTCTATGACTCAAACTTTTGGTTCGAAATGTTCAATTATTTCAATAGTTGCACCAATAGTTGCTTCACCCAGGATTCGTCCTTTTTCTTTTTGATTAAAGTATCTTCTTTTTACTGGATGACAATCGTTGTTATATTTTTCATAAAATTTTTTATTTTTAATTTCTCAAGAATGATTTTCATTAATAGATGAAAACATTCTTCCTTTACAATCTGCTCCACTTCAAGACTCACAAGGTGGAGATGCGAGGATAATATCAGGTTTAGGCAACTCATTAAGTTGATTAATCAAATTAAAATTGATTAATGATAAATCAATTTTTTTATAAAAGAATTTTTCTTTTTCTTTGAATGCAATGTCATTTATTCCAATAGAATATACTTCTAATTCAACATCATTGAAATATTTTTGGATCGCACATTTATAGGATGATTTTGCATCATCATAGAGAGCTCAAATAATGAGAATTCTCTCTCTCTCTCTCTCATTCTTATAAGATTATTATTCTGATTTTTCATAATTTTTATACATCAAATATTATAATCTGTAGATTATTAATTTATTTAGTTATTAAAAATAAAAAAACTAGAGATTTATTTCTAGTTTTTTTATTTTTAATAATTTTTTTAAGATGGAGCGGGTAATGAGAATCGAACTCACATTAATAGCTTGGAAGGCTATAGTTCTACCATTGAACTATACCCGCAAAAATGGTGCTGGAAGAGGGACTTGAACCCTCACGTCCTTTCGGACACAGGATTTTAAGTCCTGTGCGTCTACCATTCCGCCACTCCAGCAAGAGTGGTGCCCCATACAGGACTCGAACCTGTGACCCCTTCATTAAAAGTGAAATGCTCTACCACTGAGCTAATGAGGCAAATTAATTAAATTCTAACAAATGTATTATATTGATAGAAAGTGATAATAACAATATATCTGTCTTATATAGGTCTTGCACCTATATCTTATTTATTAATATATGTTTTGCTTTTAAACTAATAAGACATATGGCTGGCCTGGTAGGGATCGAACCTACGCATGGAAGAATCAAAATCTTCTGCCTTACCGCTTGGCTACAGGCCAATGAATGGTGGACAGGGTTGGATTCGAACCAACGAAACCTAGGTGGCTGATTTACAGTCAGCTGCGTTTGGCCACTTCGCTACCTGTCCATTATTTGTTAAAAACACATAATGGATTTTAGCAAATAAATAATATTTTTATAAGATTATTTTTTAATTTTTTCAATTCTTACTTTATAAGGTTGTTCAATGCCTTTAATTTCTACAATATCACCTGTTTTTTTTCCAATAATCATGCGAGCCAATGGAGACTCATTAGAAATCTTAAATTCGCTTGGATCAGAACCTTCAGACCCAACAATTTTAAAAGAATATGTTTTGTTATCTTGATAATCAAGTAAAGTTACAGTACAGCCAATTGAGACAACACTAACATCAACATTAGATGATTCGTCAATAATAGTACAATTATCTAAAGTAAATTTTATTTGTTTAATTTGTTCTTCAATAGCAGCTTGTTCATTTTTTGCTGCATCATAGTCAGCATTTTCAGATAAGTCACCTTGTTCACGAGCATCTTGAATTTGTTTAATAATTTCAGGACGACGGATGTTAATTAAATAATTTAATTGCTCTTCTAATTTTAATTTATCATCACTAGTTAAAAGTATTTTGTCATTCATTTTATACACCTATAAAAACAATAGTTAATATTATATATTACTTTTGTAACTTAACAATAGCATGTTTAATAACTTTATTATTAAAGATATAACCATTTCCAATTATTTCGCTAACACAACCAGAGTCTACTTTATTATCGTCAACTAATTCAAATGCCTGCATTGTATTTTCATCAAATTTATCACCAATATTAACTTCTATTTTAATAATATCCATTTCACTTAATGCATTATTAAATAAATTTGCAATCATTTTAAAACCAATTAGAAAATTTTGAATTTGTGGATCTAAATTTGTACTTGTATTAACAATTGTATTTAATTGATTAATACAATTTAAAATAGCATCAAATTTTTTTTCTATGTATAAAGTCGTTTTTAACTTTACTTCATCATTTAAACGTTCATTTAATTGTATTTTTGATTCATCAATAATTTTTTGTGCTTCAATTGCTTTTTGTTTAATTTTTTCAACATAATCAGCATTCATATCAGAAATTTGTTTACTTAAATTAGAATTTTCTATTTTTAAAGATGCAATATTAGTTTGTAATGTTTCAATTGTTTTTTTCAATTCTTTATTTTCATTTTCTAATTTTTTATATTGATCACTTTGATTTGATTTTTTGAATTGATTATCATTGTTATTTTTTTTAAAATTTAAATTTTGTTTATTTTTAGAAAAATTATTTTTTTGATTATTTTGTTTTTGATTATTTTTATCATTAGACATACTATTTAATTTCCTTTATAACCTTACTATTTCAATCTTTAGTTTCTTCATTTTCTGGGTGTTTATTTACTAATTCTTTTAATATATTTAAATCTTGTTTAGAATAATCATTCAATTTTGCAATTCTAACAATAACATATAGATTTCCAGTTGAAGATCCAAAAAGAGATTTTTTTGAGCTTTTTATTCCCATATTAGGAACTTTAATTTTGTCATCATGACGAGTATTAGCAGGAACATCAATTTCTATTTCTCCATATGGAGATATAATTTTTGTTTTTCCTCCAACAATAGCTATTAATGGATCAATATAAGAAATTGTATATATATCATTATTTTGAACTTCAAAGAATTTTGATGGTTTTATTTGAATATGCAAATATAATGTACCAATTTCACCATTAACTTCATTTCCTTTATTAGAAACTGTTAATATCTCACCATTTTTAATTCCTGCAGGTATACTAACTGTTAATGTTTTTTCTTCATCTATATATTTATTTCCATTACAAGTCTTACATTTATTTTTAATTATTTTTCCAGTTCCATGACAAACATTGCATTCATGTTCTGAACGCATAAATCCAAAAACAGTTTGATTTTGGCTAATAACAGTTCCTTTTCCATTACATGTTGTACATTTGACAATATCTTTTGAATCTTCTGCACCTGTCCCATGACAATTATTACATTCTTTTTTTCTTGTATAACTAAATTTTTTATCAACACCATTTATCATTTCAATAAATGAAATATTGATAATTAATTCAATATCTGGATTTATTCTTTGAGATTTTTTGTATTTATTACCAAATCCACTTGATTTGCCAAATCCACCAAAAATATCTCCAAAAATATCTCCTAAATCACCAAAATCTTGAAATTCAAATCCTCCTGAAAATCCTCCATTTGAAGAAAACCCATTTGGTCCATTATGACCAAATCTATCATATGATGCTCTTTTATCAGGATTTGATAAAACTTCATATGCTTCATTTATTTCCTTAAATTTATCTTCTGCACCTTTTTCTTTATTTATATCAGGATGATATTTTTTTGCTAAAGTTCGATAGGCTTTTTTTATTTCATCTGGTGTAGCAGACTTATTTATTCCAAGTACTTCGTAGTAATCACGTTTATTTGCCATAATTTCTCCTATCTTTATTTAAATTTTCTATATTGCAAAATAAAATAATATTATTTACTAAATAATAATTTAGCAAATTAATAAATAAATTGCTAATATATACATTATAAGATAAAGAGAGTGAGAAATTTATGACTAAAACAAATAAAGTTATTCAAGAAATAGTAAATCATTACTATCAAAATTTTGAATTAGGTATGCAATACTTGAGTTTTTCAAATGAAGTTGCAAAATTAGGATATTACAATTTTTCTAAATATTTGCATGAACTAGCAGATGATAAATTAACTGCACACAAAGACATATTGTTTAATTACATTAAAAGAACAAATAATTGTTTATCAATTGGTGAATATAAATTTAGTATTGAACATATTCATGATGCAAATAAAATTGTTAATTTTGTTTTTGACAAAGAAATGAAGATTCGTCAAAAAGTTCAAGAAATGAGTAGTCTTTCATTACAAGAAAACGATCATGAATCATTCCATTTTTTAACATGATTTGTAAATGATGGAATTAAGGATTTTCAAAAAATTCAAAAAATTCACAAATTCTTTGAGTTATCTGATAGCACAATTGAAATTGATCAAGCAATTGGTGAAATTATTGAAAATAAAGAATAATTCAAATTTCATGTTTTGATAAATATTAAAGAATTTGAATTAGAACAATTTATTAAATCTAAAAAATATTAAATATTATTTGTTTAGAATATAAACAAGATTATTAATATAGATAATTAATCTATATTAGGATACTTAATTGTCATATTTTAATACTATAAAAAATATTTAAACACAACAATGTTTTAAATTATGATGTTGAAAATATTAATGAAAACACGAAAATTAATATAAAATATTGATGATATGATTTAAGGAGTGTTGAAATGAAAAAAAATAAACTTATTTCACTTTGTACATTAGCTGGTGGAGCAATTGTTTCTGCATCAATTTTATCAGTTACTTTATCTAGTTGCGGACAAACAAAAAGTACAACTGATCAATATGATGCTACACTAAATTCTCAATTAAGTATAATTCCAGGTTTAAGTACTGATGTTTTTACTGCAAATATTGAAAATGACTCTATGTCAAATGTAAATTGATATACTACAACAGAAATTAATATTAATAATTTCCAAAATAAATTAATTTCAGGTTTATCATTTATCAATAATTCTCAACATATTCTTTCTGGAAATGAATTAAATATTCAAAGCGAAAATGTAAAAAATTCAGAAGATGATTATCTTTTCTATGTTGTTGATAGAGCATTAGAAGATGGTAGAACTTTTATTGAAATTTCTAGTCCTGTAGAAATTAATACTTTAGTAGGTTCATCTAATGATCAACCTTCAACAACAACAAAACCTGGTTCAACAAACACAACAAAACCTGGTTCAACAAGTACAACAATAAAACCAGTTACAAAAGTAGAAACTACAGCAACAATAACAACAAAACTTTCTAATTTTGATTTATCTATACATGGTAAACAAACTGTTGCAATTTCTGCAAAATCTAATGATGGTTCTGCTTTACAATACAAATGATATGTTAAAAAAAGTAATGGTACATTTGAAAATGTTCAAACTGGAAATTCTCCAAAATATACATTAGATGGTACTAATGTTCAAGATCCAGGAACAATTTGAGAAATTAAAGTAGATGTTTTTAAAAGTGGAAATTTAAGTAAAATTTTAGCTACATCTCAATGTAAAGTTAGATTTGTTAAAGCTGAAAATCCTTTTAACATTCAATTAAAACAACCAAATTTTATTGGTGAAAATATTACTAATGTTGATACATCTAGTTTAACTGGAAAAACATATGAATTTCCAAATAAACAACAAACTAGTCAAATTAGTACATTTGATAGTATCATATTAGCAAATAATACAAATGTAAAAATTGATGTTAGTGCTAATACTATTACTAATAAAAAAACTGGAGCACCATATTCTAAAGGTATGGAATACCAATGATTTTATAGAGAATCTATTGGAAATGAAACACCTACGTATATAAATAATGGAGCTTGAACTTGTGATTCAACATTAGATCTATCAAAATTAAATTTAGATAGTAATAAAATGTATATCTTTGGTTATTTTGCTCGTCCAGTAACTGAAAACACTACTTATTATGATTGTGTTCAATCTAATAATATTTATGTATATTTTAGTAATAATAGTGAAAATAATGGAGATGGAACTATTGAAGTTGTTCCACCAACACAAAATCCAGATCTAGGATACAATAAATCTGAAACAATTATTTATAGTGACAACATTGTTGTTGAACAAGGTTTAGAAGAAACAACAATTGCAAAGAATTTTAATAAAAAATTTAATGTTGTTGCAAAAAGTACTAACAATGCAAGATTAAAATACTATTGATATGTTGATCGTGGTAATGGCTATGTTTTAGAAAATACAAATGGAAGTGAATTTACATTAGAAAGATCAAATATTGCAAATATTGGTGATACTTGAAAAATTAAAGTAGAAATTTATGATGCTACTAATATGAAACAAGTTCTAGCTATGTCACAATGTTTAGCTACTATTGTAAATTTTGAAAGTAACTATGAAATTACTTTAGGATCTACAAAATTTGTTGGTTCTGATGTTACTGAAGAAAAAGTAATTACTATAAAAGAAAATGATCAATATTTTGGTAAAAGATATAAATTCCCAAATAAAGAACAAACACAATTATTAGCTAGTGGTGATACTATTTTAAATGGTGACAGTAAGAATGTAAAAATTGATGCTAGTAATACTACTATAATTGACAAAAAAACTGGTTTACCATTTGCTAATGGTGCAGAATTCCGTTGAACATATTGAGATTCTTTGGATCAATTACAACCTTATTATGTAAATAATGGTGAATGAACTTCTAATTCTGAATTAGATTTATCAACATTAAATTTAGATAGCAATAAAATGTATATTTTCAACTATTCTGTTCGTCCTGCAACAGATACTGATTACAATTATGAAATTGTTCAATCTAATAATATTTATGTATATTTTAGTGATACATCAATTATAATTGATAGATTACAAATTGAAGGAAATGATCTATCTAATGTAAAAAATATAGAAAATAAAAATTCTCAATATTTTGGAAAAGAATATACTTTCTGAAACGGTCAAAAAACTAATTATAAATTATCTACTGGTTGTTCAGTAATTGATGGTGCAAGTGTCAATGATAATTTTAAAATTACTTCAGATTATAGATTATTCAATAAAGATACTGGAACTACTATACCAGTTGGTGATGGAAAAATTGAATTCTTCTGATATTTGAATGATCAATTACTTGATATTAAAACAAAATCAATTAATTTATCTGATTTACATTTAGAAGCTAATAAGATATATACTCTTAAATCTTGTGTTAAATATACATATCCTAATAGTCAATCAGGTATTGGTTTTGAATCAGGTAATATTGCTATTTGCTTAAAATAATAATTAATTAATAAATTGAAATAAAAATGAGAAAGTTAAATTTCTCATTTTTTTAATTTATTTTATTAAGTTTTTAAATAATAAATCAAACAAATATATAAATGAAATAATTTGTACACTACTCTATATGAAATTATTAATTTAGATTTAATAGTTAGAA
Source organism: uncultured Mycoplasmataceae bacterium (assembly GCA_947177385.1). Classification (GTDB taxonomy): domain Bacteria; phylum Bacillota_I; class Bacilli_A; order Mycoplasmatales; family Mycoplasmoidaceae; genus Ureaplasma. The sequence goes on along the minus strand of CAMWTZ010000009.1, from coordinate 3,764 downwards.
ATATAATTATTTTATAAATATAATGAAAGTTATTTAGATGTTTATTTCATTAGAATTAAAAGAATTTTTACAATCTATTAACAGAAACGCGTCTTTAAATAATGGTTACAAATATCCATATAAACCAGCATTAATTATTTCTATATTTAATTATTGTAAAGAACAAAATATTAATGTGTTTGATAATGATATTTGTTTAAATAATGATTCAATTCTAAAAGAATATTATAATTTGATAGTCAGTGATGTTATTCTTTACGATATTTTAAATTTACAAAAATCACAAAAATTTAATATTAAATTAGGATTTAATGAAAAAATTAAAAAACAAATATTAAATCATATTTTAGAAATGCCAGCAAATAAATTAACTAATCAAAATAAAATTTGGGTTTTAAATAAGAAAACTAAATCAATTAAAATAAAAATAAATGAAATATCATTAAATCCAAATTCTCAAGAATTATCAAAGTATATTTATGATTACTCGTGTGAAGTGTTTAAAAAATGTGTTCCTAGTTATAAAGATTTTAAAAATAATGAAATAGAAAATTTTGATTATTATATTGATAGCCAAATATACGAAAAATCTTCAGATAAAATCACAGAAGTTAAGATTAGACAATATCAACACACATTTGCTAAGCGTGTTAAAGATAGAGATAAGAAGTGCTTAATTTGTTGTGAACAAACTCCAGAATTATTACAAGCTTGTCATATCAAACCATATAATGAATGTGTTAATAATATTGAAAAATACAATATTGACAATGGTATAACATTATGCGCGAATCACCATATTTTATTTGATAAACATAAATTTACATTTAATTTAGACTGAACAATCAAGATTTCTACAAATTTATACACTGAAGATACATATATGAGAATAAAAGAGTTTGAAGAATGTTATGAAATATTAAAAAATTCTAAAACTTCTAACATAAATAAATTTTTAGAATATCGTAACAAGAACTACCCTATATTATAGAAATCTAAAAAGTAATTAATAATCAATTATAATTTTAAGTAATTTAATTATGAATAAAAAAGGCAAAATTATATTAATTAGTGGACCATCAGGTGTTGGTAAAAAAACAATTATTGATGAAGTTTCAAAAAATAAAGATTTGAATCTTGTTTTTTCTGTATCAATGACTACTCGCCCAAAACGTGAAAATGAAATTCATGGCAAAGATTATTTTTTTAAAACTAAAGAAGAGTTTTTGCAAGAAATTAAAAATGATATGTTAATTGAGTATGAAGAGTTTTGTGGTAACTATTATGGTACTCCAAAACAATATGTTTATGATGTTATTAATCAAGGAAAAAATATTATTATAGAGATAGAAGTAAAAGGCGCAAAAACAATATTTTCTAAATTCAAACGCGATGAAATGATTTCTATATTTATTTCTCCACCAAGTGTTAATGAGTTGAAAAATAGATTATTAAATAGAAATACTGAAACTATTGATGTCATAAATAATCGTATTAAAGTTGCAAAACAAGAATTATTAGAACAAAAAAATTATCAATATATTGTTGTTAATGATGATGTTTCTAATGCAACAAAAAAGATTAGTGAAATAATTTTGAACAATAAATAATGAAACAAAATATTTTAAATTTTACTTTAGAAGAACTTTCGGATTTTTTAGTTGTAAATAAGTTTAAAAAATTTAATGCTATACAAATTTTCCAATGAATATATAAAAAAAGAGTCGATTCATTTAATGAAATGACAAATTTGTCAAAAACATTAATTTCTTTTTTAAATGAGAATTTTGAGTTTTATACATTAAATGTGAAAAAATTTCAACTTGATCCAGTTGATGAAACAACTAAATTTTTATTTGAATTAAGTGATGGTAATTTAATTGAAACGGTTTTAATGAAATTTGATTATGGATTAAGTGTTTGTGTTACAACTCAAGTTGGTTGTAATATGGGATGTAAATTTTGTGCATCTGGCTTATTAAAGAAAAAAAGAAATTTATTTGCTTATGAAATTGTTTCACAAATTTATAGTGTGCAAAAATATTTAGATACAAGAAATAAACAAGAAAGAATAAGTAATATTGTTGTAATGGGAATCGGAGAGCCATTTGATAATTTAGATGAAGTTATTAAATTTATTAGAATTGTTAACAATGATAATGGTTTGCAAATAGGATGAAGAAAAATTACAGTTTCAACCTGTGGATTGGTTAATAAATTTGAAGAATGACAAACAAAAATGCCACAAGTCGGGCTTGCAATTTCTTTGCATGCTCCAACTAACGAAATACGCAATAAAATAATGCCAATTAATAGAGCTTTTAACTTAGAAAAATTAATGGATGCTGTTAAGAAGTATATTGCAGTAACTAATCGTAGAATTACATTTGAATATATTATGTTAGCAGATATTAATGATTCAATAGAATGTGCCAAAGAACTTGTTCAATTATTAAATAATGTTTTATGTTATGTTAATTTAATTCCTTATAATTCTGTTAAAGAGAATGAGTTTAAACGAAGTAAAAAAGTTAAGGAGTTTGCAAATTATTTAACTAATCATCATATTCAAGTTACTATTCGTCAAGAAAAGGGACGAAATATTGATGCTGCTTGTGGACAATTACGTGCTAAAAATGTTGAGGTAAAAGATGTATAACGATAATTTTGGATTAGTTGTACAAGTATTTGCAACAACAGCAAAAGTATATTTCCAAAACAAATATTATATTTGTAAGATTAAAGGAAAAATAAAAAATTTAAAAGACAATAATTCTATTCTTGTTGGCGACTATGTTGAATTAGAAAAAATCAATGACGAATATATTATTAATTCTATTAAAGAAAGAAAAAATTCAATTATTCGTCCTAGGTCTGCAAATATTGATACAGTTATTATAGTTCAATCAATTATTGGCCCAAATTTTAATTTTCATTTATTAATGAAATATTTAGCATATTATGAAACATTCATCGGAAATGTTGCAATCATGATTACAAAATCAGATCTATGCAATAAAGATCAATTAGATGATTTTAATTTTTATTATGAAATATTTAAATCAGCAAATTACAAAATATTTTTATCCAATAATGAAAACAATTTTAAAGATTTTAAAAAATTTATTAAAAACAAAATTTTTTGTTTTGTTGGCAATAGTGGAGTTGGTAAGTCTACGTTGATTAATAAATTGTTACCAAATTTATCATTAAAAACTCAAGAAATATCTCAAAGTTTAAATCGAGGAAAACACACAACAACTACTTCACAATTAATAATTGATAATGATTACTATTTGGTGGATACACCAGGTTTTAGTACAATAGATATTAATTTATTAACACCATTACAATTTTCTCGCAGTTATCATGATTTTTACTTATTATCTAATAAATGTAAATTTGCAAATTGTGTGCATATTAATGAACCAGGGTGCGCTATTAAAGATGCTGTTTCAAAACATCAAATAGATGAGTATCGCTATAATGTTTATTGTGAAATTTTTAAAGAAATTTCTAAAGTTTAATAAAAATAACTATTTCAATAAATAAAATAGTTATTTTTATTAAATTAGTATTCAATTAAATAGTCTTCAAAATTTTGAATTATTTGATAATTATCATTATTAGAATTTATAAAGTATAAAAAATTAAAATATTGCAAATATTGACAAACATTATCAGATTTTAAATAAATAATATCATTGATGATAATTGTATATTTTTTATTAAATTCAGCATTATATCTGTAAATACATAAACTT
>CAMWTZ010000008.1 GCA_947177385.1 uncultured Mycoplasmataceae bacterium | reverse complement strand
ACAATAGATTCTATTAATAGCGCTGCATATTTTCGAACAATTGGAACAATTGAATTTATTAAGAAATATTATGAATTAAATAATTCAGAAATTATATTTTGCGGAAATGGAATAGATAAAATAATTATTGATAATTTTAACAATTGTAGGATTATTAATAATTTAGTTATTATCTCATTTAAAAAATGATGTGTTAGCAAATTTATGAAAAAATAATACTAATTATTTAGATATAATTTATAAATAATTTATTGATAATAATATTTTAGAGGTATATATGGCTAGTAAAGCAGAATTAGTTAAACAATTACGTGCAATTACATTCGCAGGAATGACTGATTGTATGAAAGCCTTAAATGAAACAAATGATAATTTAGATTTAGCTGTTGAATGATTACGTAAAAATGGTGCAATTAAAGCCGCTAAAAAAGCAGGAGCTATTGCAGCAGAAGGTTTAACATTAGCAAAATTTAACAGTAATAAAACTTCATCTTGTGTGATTGAAGTTAATTGTCAAACAGATTTTGTTGCAAAAAATGAACAATTTGTTAAATTAACAAATGATATGTTAAATTCTATTTTAGAATCAGGTTCAACAAATGTTGAAAGTTTAAAAATTAATGGAAAAACTTTTGAAGAAGCTTCTCAAGAATTAACAGCAATTATTGGTGAAAAAATTGGTTTTAGACGTGCTGAAATTTTAACAGCAAATGATAACCAAACCATTGGAATTTATACTCATATGAATAATCGTGTAGCAACTTCTATTTTGGTTGAAGGTAAAGTTTCTGATGAAGTAGTTACAAATGTCGCAATGCATATAGCAGCTATGAATCCAAAATATGTAAATGAATCTGAAGTAGATCAAAATTGATTAAACAAAGAAAAAGAAATTATTTTAGAACAAACTAAACAGGAATCAAATAAACCAGTTGAATTTTTAGGTAAAATTGTTGATGGTCGTGTTAACAAATTATTAAAAGAAATTTGTTTAGTTTCTCAACCATATGTAAAAGATCCATCTATGACAGTTGAACAATATTTATCAAATAATAATGCAAAAGCAATAAAAATGATTAATTTTGTCCTTGGAGATGGAATTGAAAAAAAAGAATCAGATTTTGCTGCTGAAGTTGCAGAACAAATGAGTCAAGCTAATAAATAATTAATAAAATTATGTCTAAACGTGAACGTCTTTTAATTAAAATTTCTGGAGCGTCGCTTAAAAGCAGTGATGAAGTTTTTGATGTTCTAAAAGCTAAAAATATTATTAATCAATTAAAAATTTTGCATAAAAAATATGATATTTCATTGGTTATTGGTGGCGGAAATTTATTCCGTGGTGATGCATCTAAGAAATTTTCATTAGACCGTTATCGTGCTGATCAATTAGGGATGTTATCAACAATGATAAATGGTATCCTATTTAATGATTTATGTGTAAAAGAAAAATTAGAAACACATTTATTTAGTGCAGTTAAAATTGATACATTTATAGATTATTACACTGTACGTGAAGTAAATAATTCTTTATCTAATAATAAGATTTGTATTTTTTGTGGCGGAACTGGTTCTGCATTTTTTACAACAGATACAGGTGCAGCATTACGAGCGACTGAAACAAACACCAATTGGATTTTAGTTGGTAAAAATGGTGTTGATGGTGTTTATAATAAGGATCCAAAGATACATAATGATGCAAAGCGATATGAGTTTCTAACTTATAATGATGTTATTGTTAATGATTTAAAAGTTATGGATCATTCTGCTTTAACATTGTGTTCTGATAATAATATTAAATTGATTGTTTTTAATATTAATCATCAGGATAGTTTAATTAAAGCTATGGAAAAAGAAATTCCAACTACTATAATCGAGAAGGAGAAAACTAATGATTGATTGAAATAGTTATAAATCAAAATTTGATGAAAAATTTAATTCAATTTTAAATTGAATGACAACAGAATTTAACAAAATTAGAATTGGCCGTGCAACACCAGCTATTTTAGATGGAATTTTAGTTGATGCATACGATGAAAAAATGAATTTTAATCAAATAGCTAATATTAGTGTTGCTGATGCAAGAACATTAGTTATTAAACCTTATGATCGTAGTTTGATAAAAAATATAACAACATCTCTTTCCACTTCAAATTTAGGAATTAATCCGCAAGTTGATGCTGATTCAATTCGTTTAACTTTTCCTAGTCCTACAGAAGATATGCGTAAAGAATTAGTTAAAAAAGCTAAATCAATTGCTGAAAATGCCAAAGTTGATGTACGTAAACTTCGTCAATCATTACAAGATGATTTTAAAAAAGATGCTAATGCATTAGAAGATGATAAAAAATATTTCAATGATGAATTAGACGCAATTACTAAAAAATCAAATCAAAAAATTGAAGAATTATTTAACACTCGAGAAAAAGAAATCTTAACAATTTAATTTGTATAAAAGGTTAATACTAAATATTTATGAATAATTTTGATTTTTATTATTTTCATCGTAAATCTTTAGTGTTAGATGCTATTAAAAAAATTAACCATATAGGATTTATTATGGATGGAAATCGTCGCTGAGCTAAGCGAAGATTTTTGTTACCAATAAATGGTCATAAAAAAGGTTTAGAAACAATGCATAATATTATAAATTATGCAGTTAAAATTCTCAAAATTAATGTTTTAACATTTTATACATTTTCTACTGAAAATTGAAAACGTGATGATGAAGAAATCAATTATTTAATGAACTTAATCTTGAATCAATTAAATGATACAAAATTTGAAGAATGGTTAATGCAAAATAATGTTCAATTTATTTGAAATGGTTTTGAGTCTAAATTAGATAAAGAAATTATAAATAAAATTCAATATTTAATGAATAAAACTATTAATAATACTGGAACTAAATTACAAATTTTATTGAACTATGGTTCACAACAAAAAATAGTAGAAGCAATTAATGAAATGATGGAAACAAAACATCAACCTATTGCTTTAAATGATTTAATAAATAAGTTAGATAAATTTAATTTAGGTCCAATTGATTTATTGATTCGTACCGGTAAAGAACAAAGATTAAGTAATTTTATGCTTTTTGAATTAGCATATTCTGAAATAATTTTTCGTAAATGTTATTGACCTAGTTATTCGCGTTATAAATTAGATTCAGATTTGATTGAATTCTCAAATCGTAAGAGAAGATTTGGTAAATAGTTATGAGATTTGTTAAATTACAAAAGAATAAAATTTCTAATAGTAATAAAAAAACAATGAAAGAAAGATTATATTCATCAATTTTCATAACTTTATTTTTTGTTTTTTTATTTCTTTTTGGAATTTTATCTGATAAAACAAATAACTGATCTCCAATTAAAAATCCAAATGTAGTTACAGCTTTTGGATGAGTTTTATTAATATATTAAATTCCTTTTATTTTTATTGTTGCTAAAGAAATTAACAATATTTTCTTTAAATTTAATAATTTTTCATATTTATTAATTTTGTCTTGTGCAATAGTTTTGATATACGCACCAACAATGGTATATTTCTTAAAATATTATGGTTATATAGCAATTGAAATTGGAAATAAAATAAATCAAATAAATACTGTTACTAATATTTTTGCAATTGTTTTGGGCTCATCAATTTTATTGACAGTTATTGTAAATACACTCTTGTTATTATTCAATCACGAAATGACATTTAAAAATTGAGTTATTTTAAATTTAATTATTGGTGTTACAAGCGGGTTTTTCTTATCTTCTTTATTCTTTTTATTTACTAGAGGATGATTAGTTTTATTATGATTGATGCTAATTGTTATAGGATCAGATAGTTTTTCATATTTTGGTGGATTACTATTTGGCAAACATAAAATGGCACCAAAAATTAGTCCTAAAAAAACTTGAGAAGGGTTCGCAATTGGCCAAGTAATAACAATTGGTTTAGCATTATTAATATTGTTTAGTTTTTCTTATATTAAGCATGAACCAGATGTTTTAAAACAAATAATGGGAATTCAATTTCAGCATGTTAAAAATTCAATAATTGAGGAAACAACATTTAATCATAATACATATGAATGATGAATTCTTATGACTTTTGTTACAATTGCGCTATCTTTATTATCTGTTTTTGGTGATTTATCTTTTAGTTGATTTAAAAGAAAATATCGAATAAAAGATTATGGTTATTTAATTCCAGGGCACGGTGGAATTATTGACAGAATTGATTCACATTCAGTTGTAATAAGTTTCTATTTTGTTCTAAGTTTTATTATTGCATTATTTGCAAATACAATTGTTTTCTTTGAGTAAAAATATGAAGAGAATTATAATTTTTGGAATTACAGGATCTATTGGAAGACAAACATATGAGATTGTTACCAATCAGAAAAATTTTGAATTAGTGGGGATAAGTTTTAATTCCAATTTTTCTTTTGCTAAAGAAATTAGTGATAAGCATAAAAAAATAGAAATATATAGTCAAAAAGTAACAACTTTAAATACAGTTAAAGACTATGAAGAAATGATAAAAAAATGTGAACCAGATTTGATTGTTAATGCAATAACTGGTTTTGCAGGAATTGAAATTACACAATTATCAATTAAATATAATATTGATTTAGCACTCGCTAATAAAGAATCACTTGTTGTAGCAGGAAAATTTATTATTGATTATTCACGTAAAAATCCGAATTGAAAATTATATCCAATAGATAGTGAGCATTCGTCTTTATATTATTTAATTTCTAAAATTAAACATAGTATAAAAAATATTTACATTACTGCTAGCGGTGGACCATTTTACTTATTAAATAAACAAGAATTAGATAATAAAAAATTTATTGATGCTATAAAACATCCTAATTGAAAAATGGGAGAAAAAATTTCAATTGATTCAGCAACTTTAATTAATAAATGTTTTGAGATTATTGAAGCACATTGTTTATTCAACCAATATCCAGTTAAATCAATTTATCACCCTCAATCAATAGTTCATGCGATAATTGAATTAATTGATGGAACATTCATATCAAATATGTCATATCCAGATATGGGCATTCCCATCTCACTTGCTTTAAATGATTTTTCTGTTGTAAATTTGAACAGTGATAAAAAATTAAATTTAAGTAATTTAAATTTATATTTTGATGAAATTGATGAAAATAAGTGATTACCAATTAAATGAGCTAATCAATTCATTCAAACAAATAATTTTACAATTGGTTTGATAATTGTTTTACTTGATGATTACTTAATTCAAATGTACAAAAAGAATACTATTACATTCAATGAGATTACGTCAATAATTGATGAATATATTCTAAAATATTCAAAAAATTTTATCAATGAATGGAATGATATTTATAAAATAAAATTAGAAATTGAAAATGATTTTTGTTTGCAATATAGGGAAAAGTTATGAAAGAAAAATTAATTAATACTTTAAAAGTATTGTCTAAATTTGACAATTTAGAAATTAATGAAATTGTAAACTCTACAAAACAATTTAATGTAACTAATGAAAACGGTATCTTGAATATTGATATTGATTTATCTCATCATCTGTCCTTATCTTTATTATTAAATATTGCAAATTTTAATTTAAATAGTAAGAACATTAATTTAAATTTATCAATTAATATATCACAAATAGAAGTTTCTGTATTACGGGAATATTTATTTCATTTTTTTAAAATAAATAAATCAAATGAATTTTTAAAAATTTTTAATTTTTTAAATATTGAAGTTCAATCAAATGATTTAGTAATTTATTATCATAATGAATTTCAATTTGAATTTTTAAGTAATATTAAGGATCAATTATTAAACTATTTAAATACTGAACTATTTATTAATACAAATGATATTAAGTATATTTTTGATCAAAAAGAAATTGAAAAAATTCAAATAAAAATTGATTCTAATAAATTGAGTGAAATTGATTCTTTTGACCAACAAGTAAAATATAATGAGTTAACATCAATTACATCGATTTCTGATTTATCTTTTAGTCAAAATGAAGCAATAATTGAGGGAACAGTGTTTAACATTCGTTCAATTAAAACACGTAATGGTTTATTATATACATATTATGTAACTGATGGAAATGATTCTATTAGTGTTAAAAAATTTTATACAAGTTTGCAAAATGTTTATCCAATTAAAATTAATGATTATGTATGTTTTACTATCAAATTAGTTAATGACAAATATGATAATTCTTCACAAGTTTCAGGTGAATTAAAAAAATATATAATTTTAGAAAAAACAAAAAAAGAAGTTAATCTTCCTGCGAGATTTGAATTGAATGTCCATACAAAAATGTCAAGTTATGATGGTCTAATTAATTTAGATGATTTAAAAAAATTTATGGATGATAATAATTTTAAATATTTTGCAATTACAGATCGTTACAATGTACAAAATTTTCCAGATGTTTATAAAAAATTTAAAAATACTTCTATTCAACCAATTTATGGTGTTGAAATGGAAATTTTACCAAAACAAATAGATGCTGTTTTAAATCCAATAAATATTAATTTAGAAGATGCAACATATATAATTTTTGACTTAGAAACTACAGGTTTATATCCATTTTTTAATGACATAATTGAATTTGGTGCAATTAAAATAAAAAATAATGAAGTTATTAATAGCACACAATTTTTCATCAAGCCAAATCATAATTTATCATCAAAAATAAGTGAAATAACTCATATTTATGAATCAGATTTAGAAAATGCTTGCTCACAAGAAGAGGGCTTAAAACGAATTATTAATTTTATCGGTGAAGATATTCTTATTGCTCACAACGGTATTGATTTTGACTTTAATTTTATTAATACAAAATTACAAGAATATAATTTACCTATTTTAAAAAATTGTTTAATAGATACATTATATATTAGTAGATCTATTAATGAAGGTTTCAAGTCACATTCATTAGAAGTCATTTCAAAAAAATTAAAATTATCATATGAATCTGAAAGTGCCCACCGTGCAGACTATGATGCTAAATTATTGTCAGATGTATGATTGGAATTTGTTAAGGTTCTTATTGAAAAAGGTTGTGATAACGTTAATAATATTAATGATTTTATTCAAAATAATCAATTGCGAAATTCTACACGTGGTAATTTTATTAATATTTATGCAAAAAACCAAAATGGTATAAAGGATATTTATAAATTAGTATCTTTATCACATACAGATAATTTTGCATCTCGTCCAACAATTAATTGAGATTTGTTAAATATCAATCGTGAAAATTTATTAATAACTAACTTACCAATAGAAAGTGATGTTATTAATTCTGCTTTAACTAAAGATGATAAGAAACTAAGTGAAGCTATTAGTAAATATGATTTTATAAGTATATGTTCTCCAGAAGGCTTTTATCATGAAATATTAAACAATAATATTTCAAAAGAACAATTTGAAATTGCAATAAAGAGAATTATTAATTTTACAAAGAAACAAAATAAATTAATTGTTGCAACTTCAAATGCATATTATTTAAAAGAAGAAGATAAACAATTTCATAATTTATACGTTAATTTACCTATATTAAACAAACGGAATCATCGTTTTAAAAATTATGGTACAGGTCCTAAAATGCACTATCGTACAACAGAGCAAATGTTAAATGAATTTAATTTTTTAAATGATCATAATTTAATTAATGACATTGTTATAAATAATCCAAATAAAATTTTAGAATCATTTGATTTTTCAATTTCTCCAATAAAAGAAAAATTATATCCGCCTTCTATACCTGGTGTCAATGAGAAAATTAGAAATGAAGTTTATTTAAATGCTCATAAAATGTATGGTGAAAAATTACCAGAAATAGTTGAAAGTAGAATTAAAAAAGAATTAGATTCAATTATCAATCATGGATATGCAGTTGTATATTGAATTTCTCATTTATTAGTAAAAGAATCAATTAAGGATGGTTATGTTGTTGGTTCTCGTGGATCGGTTGGTTCATCAATTGTTGCAACATTTTTAAACATTACAGATGTTAATCCTTTACCACCACACTATTTATGTACAAAATGTCAATTTAGTGACTTTAATATTAACTCTTCAATTGAAGATGGCTATGATTTGCCAATTATTAAATGTCCAAAATGCGGAATTGATATGCAAGGTGATGGACATAATATTTTGTTTGAAGTATTCTTAGGTTTTTATGGTGATAAGGTACCTGATATTGATTTAAACTTTTCAGGTGATTATCAAAATAAAGCCCATGAGTTTATTAAGAGTATGTTTGGTAAAGAATATACTTATCGAGCTGGAACTATTTCTACTATTGCAGAAAAAACATCATATGCTAATGCTAGATCATATTTTGAATTAATCAACAAAGAAAAAAAATATTCAGAAATAGAACGGTATGCATCTAAATGTGTTGATGTCAAAAGAACAACTGGACAACATCCAGGTGGGATTATAGTTGTTCCAAGTGATATGTCAATTTTTGATTTTACTCCATATAATTTTCCTGCTGATGATTTTGAACAAAATTGATACACAACACATTTTGCTTTTGAACATATTCACGATAATTTATTAAAATTTGATATTCTTGGACATGATAATCCAACAATTTTAAAAATATTAAAAGATTTAACAAATATTGATGAAAAAGATATTCCTCATTATGATCCAAAAACAATTAGTTTATTTAGTAGTAATAAAGAACTAAAAGTAAAATCTTCAGATATCTTAGGTGAAACTACAGGTGCATATTCAATCCCTGAATATGGTACAAAATTTGTTCGTGAAATGTTGAGAGATACTAAACCGGCAACATTTGCTGATTTAATTAGAATATCTGGATTATCACATGGTACTGATGTTTGAATTGGTAATGCAAAATCATTAATTGATGATGGACTCAAATTAAATGAAATTATTGCATGTCGTGATGATATTATGTCATATCTAATTAAACATGAAATTGAACCAAAAATTGCATTTAATATTATGGAAGATGTAAGAAAAGGAAAACAAATAAAAGATGAATATATTGATTTACTTTTAAAAAATAATGTTCCTAAATGATACATTGATTCATGTAACAAAATTAAATATATGTTTCCTAAAGCTCACGCAACAGCATATGTAATGCATGCATGAAAATTTGCATGATATAAATTGAATTATCCATTGGAATATTATTCTGCATATTTTACAATTAGAACAGATGTTTTTAATTTGGAATTATTATGTGGAACTATTGATCAAATTCGTGATGAATATAACTATATTAATGATTTAATTAGAAAAAAAGAAACTGTTACAACTAAGCAAAAAGATTTATTGTCTATTTATGAAGTTGCAATTGAAATGTATGCGCGTGGATATAAATTTAAAATGATCGATATAAAAAAATCAGATGCAAAAAATTTTGTGATTGATTATGAATCAAATGCTTTAATTTGTCCATTTAGAACGATTGATGGATTAGGTGATTCAATAGCTAATTCAATAGTCGAAGCAAGAAATATTAAGGAGTTTGCTAATAAAGATGATTTTATTGAACGAACAAAAGTATCTAAACAACATATTAAAAAAATGGATGAGTTAGAAATTTTGGATTCTTTAAAAGATAGTTCTCAAATAAATATCTTTGATATTAAATTTTAATTTATTGCTAAAATATAAATTTAGCGAGAAAGATTATAAACATGAGTAATGCAATATTTATTATTTGTATTGTTTTTGCTGCAATTTGTATAATTGTAGGTCTTTTGTTATCGAAGTCCGGATCAAGTTCAGGTATTACAACAATGAGTGGCCAAGATATGGAAATTTTTAAAAAAACAAAAGATCGAGGTTGAACAAAAATATTTCAAATAACAATGATAATTCTTGCATTTTGTTTAGTTGTTATTGCATTGATTTTAAAAATAGTTCTTAAGTAAAAATATGAATAACAATTCTGATATAAAAAATAAAATAATTCAAATCATTATTGATGATGGTAATCGTAAAATACCAATTCCTGTTCTAGTTCGAAAATATTTGAATATTTATCCTTATGAAAATAAAAATTCTATTTATCGACAAATAAATTTAATGCTAGAAACTGGTGAATTAAGAAATCCTTTTGATAATAAAGTTGTATTAGGTTATATTGACGCTCCAGTTGATATGTCTAATATTTATGAAGGATATATTAATATAAATTCCCATAAAGATGGATATATTAAACAATTCAATGATGAAGGCGAAATAATTGAAGAGTTTTATGTGAATAAAATTCATGTTAATGGTGCATTACGTGGTGATCAAGTAAAATTTGCATTACTTCAAAAAGATATTTCTAATGGATTACGTGAAGCAAGCATAATTGAAGTTGTTAAACGTAATCGTGCTGTAATTGTAGCAGAAATTTTAATTGATGAATTTGGTAATTACACTATAGTTCCAGATGATTCAAGAATTTATCATGAAATTATAATTGAAAACATTAATATTGCTCAAAATGGCGACAAAGTTTTATTACAAATAAATTATTTTGAAAAAAATAAAATTAACACAACAATTACAAAAATTATTGGAAATAAAAATTCTTTAGGTGCTGATATTGAATCTATTGTTTATGATAATGGAGCAGAAATTTTCTTTAATGATGAAGTTATTGATGAATCAGAAAATTTATCATTTAATCTAAATAATGAACAATTAAAAATTAGAAAGGATTTAAGAGATAAAAATATCATCACTATTGATCCAGCAACATCAAAAGATTTGGATGATGCAATATGTTTAGAAAAACAAAAAAATGGTAGTTATAAATTGTATGTTTGTATTGCAGATGTTTCATATTATGTAAGACTAAATAGTGAATTAGACAAATCAGCATTAAATCGAGGAACATCAATATATTTAGTAGATCGTGTTGTACCAATGTTACCAAACAATATTTCAGATTGTCTTTGCTCTTTAAATCAAAATGAAGAAAAATTTTGTTTAACGGCTGAAATTGATATTAACAAAAATGGTGACATATTTAATTTTGACGTTTATCCAGCTGTAATGATAAATAAAAGACGATTTTCATATGATGAAGTTAATGCATACTTTGATGGAACAAATCAATTAAGTGATGTAAGTGAAGAAATCAAAAATGAATTAAATGATTGTTTAGAATTACATCATATTTTACGTAAACATAAATATGATGCGGGATATATTGAGTTTGATATTAAAGAACCAAGAATTACATTAGATGAAAAAGGTATTCCAATTTCAATTGATGTTAAAAAATCAGGTACAGCTCAAAAAATGATTGAAGATTTTATGGTCTCAGCCAATGAAGCAGTAACTTTATTTGCAAAGAAACATAATTTAGATTTTATTTATCGAATTCACGATAAGCCAGATAATAAGAAAATTGAAAATTTCAAAATTGAATCTAAAAAATTAGGTTTTTATTCTGAGATTGATTATGGTAATTTAGAGTCTAAATCTTTTTTGAATCTAATTAATAAAAATAAAGATCATCAAGAATTTGCTTTATTTAATAAGATCTTGCTAAGAACTATGCAAAAAGCTAAATATTCAATAAATAATATTGGCCATTTTGGATTAGCTATTTTTAATTACACACATTTTACTTCACCTATTCGTCGTTATTCAGATTTATATATACATAGAATTTTATGAATGTTTGTATTTACACCAGATAAATTTACAAATGAAGAACGTAATTTAGTTATTGAAAAATTGCCAGAAGTGGTGGAACAATGTAATTTTACAGAAGTTAGACAAGTTTCTTGTGAACGAGATGTAAACATGATGAAATTTGCAGAATATATGTCTTATCATATTGGAGAAATATATGAAGGTGTAATTAGTACTATTACATCATTCGGATTCTTTGTTGAATTAGATAATATGATAGAAGGATTAGTGACTATGAAATCATTGGATGATGATTTTTATACTTTTAATCCAGAAAATTTTACTATTATTGGAAAACAAAAACAAAAGATTTATACTATGGGGAAACGTGTAAAAATCCAAGTAGTATCAGCAAATAAAAATGACCGTAAAATTGATTTTAAGGTCATTAATTAAATAAAATACATTAATTTATTTTTTTATGAATTATTATTAGAATTTTCTTGATTTTGTTTTAATTCTTTTTTAGCTTTTTCTTTTTCTAAACGAGCATTTCGTCTTTCCATTCTTTTTTGGTTTAATTTTAATTGACGAGCTAATTCTTTATCATCTTTTTCTTTAATTGGTTTAATTCATTCCATTTCTTTTTTATAATCTAAAACTTTATCTTGAATTTCAATTACTCGTTGATTAGTTTTTTTGTCTATCCTTTTATATAGAACTTCACATTCAATTGCACGTGGAGGATCAACTTCATGAGTTTTAGTATTTCTTGTTGAAAATAAAACAACATAAAGTTCTCGAGCTTTTTTTCTACTTTCAATTTTTTTAAGAATTTTTCTATTCTTATACTCTTCGGGATCAGTATTTTTCAAAGTTTTCATTTCTTCTTTGAATTTTTTATTTTCTAACTTATTAGAACGTGGATCTGGACGCTTAACAACATATGAATCAATAATTTCTTTTCCAATTTCATTATTGTCGCGCAAATAACGTTTGATAGTTAATCAAACTTCATCTCTTTGTTGTTTATTTTTTAATTGATTTCCATTTGGACTTTTATCATTTCCATTTTTCTTCTTTTTAAAAACAATAAAAACAATAAATGCAATTGGAATTATGATTAAAATAATAAAAAATAAATTATTTGACCCACCCATTATTTTCCTTAAATTATTTACTAATTGGCAAATATTTTTACCAAGAAATTATTTCATTTAATATTAAAATTTATATATCTATCTTAATGTATTTTAAAACATTAAAATGCTTTATAAATTTTTAAATTAATAAATTAGGAATTTTAATTAGGTATGAATGTTATTTTTATGGGAACACCACAAATTGCATGCGATGTACTTGCTGAATTAGTTAATCTAGAAAATATTAATTTGCTTGGAGTTATTTGTCAACCTGATCGTGAATTTGATCGTAAAAAAAATATCATTTTTAGTCCTGTTAAACAATTTTGTATTGACAATAACATAAAAACATATCAGCCTGAAAAAATTAGTTTTTTATATGATGAATTATCATCTTTAAAAATAGATTTATTTATCACATGTGCATATGGGCAATTTATTCCAGAAAAAATAATAAATTTATCTAGAATTGGTGCATTTAATTTACATGCTTCATTATTACCATTATTACGAGGTGGAGCACCAATTCATTGAGCGATTATTAACGGATTCAATGAAACAGGCATTACTTTAATGCGAATGATTAAAAAAATGGATGCAGGTGCAATTATTAAGCAAAAGTCATGTTTAATTAGTTCTAATGAAACAACACTTACATTAACAAAAAAACTATCACTTCTAGCTTGCGAAGTTTTAAAAGAAAATTGAAATCTTTTATCAAATCCTGATGAGATAAAAAAAACAGAAATTGAACAAAATGAAACAAATGCTACTTTTGGTTTAAATATAACTAAAGAAGATATGAAAATTAACTTTAATAAAAGTGCTCACGAGATTGATTGTTTGGTTCGTGGATTATATGATAAACCTATTGCACGATGAAATTATAAAGATATTGAAATTAAAGTTTTCTCAATTGAATTAACAAATATAAAATCAAAATTAAATCCTGGGCAAATTAGTAGATTTGATAAAACTGGATTATTTGTGTCAACAAATGATTTTGATATTAAAATAACATCACTACAACTACCAGGAAAAAATGTAATTAATCCCATTAATTTATTAAATGGGAACAATATTTTTAATTCATAATTATGAAAAAATCAAAATATATTACAAAATATGACTATATTAATTATTATGTTAAACAACCTAATATGTGGTTTTTTACTAATAGTGAAATTGATGCCGCATACCAAACTCAATATAAATTGGCATCTGAAAAAAATAAAGATAATGATTTATTAGATTTTTTTGACGATGATGAATATGAAAATGAATCATATGAGGCAACAGAATATAGCATTTATTGTGAATATAAAGAAAATAATGAACTAAATAAATTATCTAATAATGATCCAAAATTAATTAGTGGGCGATTAATAGACTCATTTTCTAAAAAAGCTATTATAGATTGAGCAAAAGATACATTATTGTTAGATGAATTTGAAGTTTATGATTTTGATGAACATAAATTTAGCATGGAAGAAAATTATAAAAAAACAAAAAATTTATTACTAGAACACAAAAATATTATTTTGTTCCAACCAGCATTTATTGACAAAAAAACATATTATAAAAATAATCAATGTGTTTTAGCTACAAAATGTGATGCAATTATCAAAGTTGGTAATCTATTATATTTAATAGAAACAAAAGGAACAAGTTCTTCTAAACTCCATCATATTCTCGATTTATTGTTTCAAAAAAAAGTTATTGAAGCATCACTTGCAACAAATAATATTCAATTTGATATTAATTACAATCTTTGTCTAGTAGCTTATGAAAAATTAACAAAAGATCAAGGAATTTCATTTATTGTAGCAAATACAATTAATTTAACAAAAACTGCTCCAGCAATCCCAAAAAAAGCTAATGACAATATTTCTATTAAGCAATTAATAAAAATAGGTGCTACTCATATTAGATATTGAACACAAAAACAAAAAGAAAAAATTGGAATAGAAATAGATGATGTACTGATATCAAATTTTGAAAAATACGTTGAAGATAAAGATATTAGAGAAAGAGAAAAATTTACTAAAGTTAATAACTTAATAAATGAATTTGATAATTCAATAATTTTCTTATGAGAACATAAGAAAAATATGGAAAAATTGGAAATTCAACAACCATATCATTTTATTCCTCAATATAATGATAATGGTGATTACAAAAAATCAGATTTATGGTTAGAATTACGTAATCTATACAAATTAGAAGGTTATGAAATTTTTAATTATAGTGGGAACATTGTTAACCAAAAAGGATCTAATTTAGACAAATTTTATAAATTAAAATCAAATAATTCAAATATTGAATGACGTGAATTTATTAGTGCTAGCAATAACGAGAAACAAGATTTTTGATTACAACATTATTTCAATGCAAGATTTGAGAAAATAATTGATGAAAAAAAATATAATGCTCTTTTGCAATCATTAAAAGAAAAACGTGTTTATTTTGATTTTGAAACAATCAATCCAGCATTTAGATTAATTGATAATACAACACCATTTACGCAGGTTGTTACACAATGCTCAATTATTATTGATAATGGTGGTCATGATTACAATAATGTTCAATGTAATAATTTAATGGCAGATCCTGCAAATTACAATATTTCATTTTTAAAAGAAATGATAGATGCTTTATATTGTGGATCTGAATATAGTTATGTTGTTTATAACAAAACATTTGAAACAGGTAGATTAAAAGAAATTAATAATTATTTAAATGATCCTGAATATTCTAAAAAAATTAATACCATTATTGATAATATTTATGATTTAGCTGAGTTTTTTTCTGTATCAGCAGAAAAATATTGTATTCTTATTCGTAAACTTGGAGGATTTCATTCAATTAAAAAAATTCTTGCATTAATTGAAGAATATGCAAATGACATTTTTAAATTAACAAATTGTGTTGATTATAAAAAATTAGATATTCAAAACGGATTAATGTGCCAAAACAAAAGTATGCAACGTTTTTTTAATAATGAAGAAAAACAATATGTAACTGACGAAGAATGAGAAGAAGTTGTTACACAATCAAAAAAATATTGTGAAAATGATGTTCGAGCAATGATTGCTGTTTATGAATTTGTTAAAAATATTAGCAAATATTGTAATTAATTTTGATCTTCATCACCGATTAAAACATCTGCTTTATTTAAGAAAATTAATTGTTCTAATAGATTTATTTTATTTAATAATAAGTCACTAATTTCTGAATACAATTCACTAAATTTTTTACAAAATTTCTTATGGTTTTCTGATGTATTTTGTTTTAATGATTGATTCATATCAAATCTTAAGTTTGTAAAGATTTCTTGTAATTGCAAAAAATTATTAATAATTGAATAATTATAATTTTTCAAAACATCATTAATTCATTTAATTGATAACTTATATGGGAAATGATATTTGATATTGTTTTCTAAACAATATTGCTTAATAATTTCAAATACTTTTTTGTATTTGCATGCTCATGTAGTTCGTAGCAATCATAAGGATCCCATTTCACAAACATTATCTTCATCAATATCAATAGTAATAGTTGCAAATAATTTATCACGGTAATTAGTTTGTTTTTTTATATCTAATCAACTATTAGTAAATTTATATTTATCAATTGAATTAATTAATGATGCAAGGTTGGCATTATAAAATTCAATATTTGTTTTTGAAAATTTTTTGTCTATTAATGAAAAATTTAAACGAATAATTCTTTTATTGTTTATTTTGTTAACTTTATAAATATTTAAGATAACATCTTTATCTGTTTTGTTTATAAAGTTTTTAAACTCATCATCTGGTATTTGATAACCATCTTGTTTTAGTTTTTTAGCAATTATTGCATCTATTTTATTAGTAAATAAAGTGTAATTGCTTTCTATATGCTTAAGGATGAAAATTTCATTAATTAACTTGTCAATTAATGAACTATATGTATTAAATGTTAATTCATTTTGTACATTTTCTTTATATTCATTAATCTTTTCTTTTAGATATTTCGAATAGTTTTCAAAATTAAATTGATCATTTGTCGGAATTTTATATTCTGTCATAATCTTATTTAATTTAATTTGTAAATTAAAACTATCCATAATTCCTCATTAGCAATAATTTAAATATTATATTTGAATTATTATTTTAAATTAATTGAAAATAATAAAAAATTCATCTATTTAAAATAGATGAATAATTATTAAGATGGCGCACCTAAAGGGATTCGAACCCCTGACCGTACGCTTAGAAGGCGTATGCTCTATCCTACTGAGCTATAGGTGCAAACATAAATATTATATAATTAAGTTTATTTTCTTACTAATAAATAAAAATAAAATTATTCAATAAATGCACCATATATATTATATATTCATGTTATGACTTGGTTCATATATATATATATATTAAT
This sequence comes from uncultured Mycoplasmataceae bacterium, assembly GCA_947177385.1. GTDB lineage: Bacteria > Bacillota_I > Bacilli_A > Mycoplasmatales > Mycoplasmoidaceae > Ureaplasma. The sequence goes on along the minus strand of CAMWTZ010000008.1, from coordinate 2 downwards.
AG
>CAMWTZ010000007.1 GCA_947177385.1 uncultured Mycoplasmataceae bacterium | reverse complement strand
TTCTTGATATGTTTTTTTATTATTTTTTATTAATTCATAATTTTCTAAAATTGAATTATTTTTCATTTTTTAAACTCACATATTCATTTTTAAATTCAACTGGACACTTTATAATTTTCTCTAATTGCTCTTGATCATAATCTTCATATTCGTCATTTCTTAAATCAGAAAATTTTAAACTAATAGTGTTCATATAAAACATATAATCATCATCTAAATATTCTTTATATTTATCAAAATCAAAGTTTTCAATCATTTGAATTATTTTTTTGTAATTTTCAAGTTTTGAATTAAAAATATTAATATCTTTTTCCTTGATTTCAAATTTAACAATTTTTTCAAATTCTTTTTTCATTATTTACTCCTAATCAATATACACTGGATATGTAATACTTTCAATTAAATTTTCTCGATAGTTATAATCTAATTTTACAATTGCAATTTTGTATATTGGTAAAATGATCGCACAATTAAATACAACTTCTGGAATAAATAATAATGATCTAATAATTAATCATTCATTATATTTAATACTTGATAGTTGTGCATCAAATGTTGGCATCATAATAACATTTATCATTACATTACAAATTACCGAAGCTACTAAAACTGTAATAAATGTCAGATAAAATTCATTCATTTTTTTTTCTTTTATTTTATTGACAGTTTTTTTTCTTTTAATAATTACGATTAAGTATGTAAGTCAAATTATTCCAATAGTTGTGAATATAAAACCTGTTAATACACCAATTAAAATTGATATTTTAATATTTAACATCATACCCATAAATGATATTTGATAAACATCTAAGTTAGTTGATGAAATATTAAAATAGAAAAAACTTATCATAATTAGGATTGTTAAAAAAAGAATAAATGTTCCTAATAATGCTCGTGATCAACCTTTTTTTCGAGTACTTTTAAAGATATCAGAGATTAAACCTGACATTAAACCGAATGCCATTGCAGAAATTAAATATCCATAATGAAAAACACCTGCAGTCATAACAACAGTCAATAAATCAGTAATTAATCCAATGAATAATCCGATGAATGGACCAAATAATAAACCACCTATTTTAATTAAAATACCTTCAATTGTAATTCTAGTTCCAGGCCATGATCTAAACACAACATTCAATAAATCAGCCGAACCAATTGTAATTAAAATAATAATTGATATCGAAATAGCAATTACAATAGCAATACTTGATATTCCTTTAATGCTCACTCTTGGAATAATGTAAAATCTTTTTTTATATCTCACATAATAATAAATCTTGCGAATTATTGCAACAATTATTAATGAACATAGGAATGCTAGAAATACAAAAAATGGCATCAAATTATTATTCATAGGTTATTTGTTTATCATATAATTTTTTCTTTGTTTTTTTCAAGCAAATATTTATTTACTTTTTTAAAAATATTACTTCCTAAAAAACCACAATGCACACTTAATGGCGAAGGATGGCTTGTTGATAAGAAACAATGCTTGTTATTATTTAATTCCTTCACAAATGATTGAGCATATTTTCCTAAACAAATTACAACAATGTTGTCCTTCTTTTTTAAGATGTAACTAATTAAATTATAGGTAAATTTTTCCCATCCTCATTTGCTACAAGACATAGTTTGATATTTTTTTACAGTTAAAATAGTATTTAATAATAGCACACCTTGATTACATCAAGAAATTAAGTCTGAATCTGTTTTTATTTCTCCAAATTCATTTTTTATTTCTTTAAAAATATTTTTTAAACTTGGTGGCATCTCTATTTGTTTATTAACGCTAAATGCCAAACCATTTGCTTGATTATCATTAAAATATGGATCTTGGCCAATAATTATTACTTTTAAATTTTTTAATGAAACTAATTCTAGTGCTTTAAATAAATCAGATTGCTTTGGGAAAAGCATGTCTAATTTGTAACATTCACTAACTTTATTAATTAAATTAATGAAATAATCATAATTTATTTGATTGTCAATAAATTCTTTTCATTCATCTAATTTATATTGATTTAAAAAAGTAATTGAATTATTAATCATCTTTTTTATCTATATTTATATACATAGTAGTAGGTGAATTTGCTTGAATATTATTTGAGTTAAATATATAATTTGTTCCTTGTTGAATATCTTTTACTTTAATAATTTGGTTAAAATATTCTTGACCATTTATAAATGTTGTGTCATTTTTTGCAATACTAATTGCACTCACATTTGAATTTCCAAAACTTAATTTATTTTTGAAATTATTAAATTGTGAATTATTAGTAATATCGGTAATAGCAGAATCAACTATCAATCCTAAACCATATAAATTTAATGCATTAAATTTTTCTAAATTATTAACATTATTGAAAATTGCAGATTGGGAAACTTTATCTGATTTGTTTAATGGATCCAAAAACAATTTATCAGTTAATTCATACATTGATTTAAAGCTAATATTTTTACCATCATTCAAATCAATCATATATTCTTTAGTATTTGAATCTTTTATTAAAGATAAGTTAGATTGATAATAAGGAATAGACTTTAAATCTGTAATATTAGAAATTACACTTCAAGTTTGACTATCAATAAAATCTTTTAGTGATTGAGGATTATCATTTTTAACATTAACTAAAGCTTGTCAATTAATTTTTTGATTATTTGCCCCAATTGTTGTTGTCAATGAATTAGGATAAGCATATGTATTATAAGAGTTTGCGTTGATTAGACTTGTTGGTTGATTAATAATTGGAGCACTAACATTATATAAACCAGTATAAACTGTATTATAAATCCCTGAATATCATGGATTTTGATAACTATATATTTCAGGAACAATATTAAAAGTTAAATCTGAAATTGGTAATGAAAAAGATTGAAAATTAATTTTTCCAGATGCATCACCAATTTCTTTTAACATTGAAATATTTTCAGAAGTTAATGAATTATTTACTTTATTTAAATCAACATAACTACCACCATTACGTTCAGCTTTAAATCAACTAAAATTAACTCTAATATTTGTTAATTGAATTTGATTGTTAATAGTTTCAATTCCATTATTTGCTACATTGTATTGTGCTAATGGATAAGGAGCAGCAATATCACCAAGTTCAGTATTTGTTGCATAATCAGGATTAGTTGGTAATTGATCAGCATTTAGATTTGCATTGCCAGGTTGATTAATACATTCAAAAGATAAACCACTTGGTCAAATTTGATAAACATTATTACCTTGACCAACTGTGCAATATTGAGCAAAAACAAATTCATTAGCAGGAGAAACATCAAGTCATTGATCTTTAAAATTAGAAACCGAATTAAATTGAATGTTATTAATTGATTGACTATTAGCATGAATAGCATAAGTTAATAAAGAATTAACTAATTGGTAAATAGATGTAAAAATGCCATTCATTATATTTACTTTATTATAAATATTTGCTATTTTAATTAAATTACTAGTTGGCGAAACTCCATAAAAGAAATATGGTTTTTCTTGTTTATTATTTTGTAGTGTTTGATAGTATTGTGATGCTGTTACATTATTTGCCGCATTATCACCATATAATTGTTTAATTGCATTTCAATTATTAGAATTATTTAAAATACTTTCTACACGTTTTTGACTTTCTTGTCCATAATATTCTTTAATTTTTTGTGCACTTAAATATTGATTTGCATTATTAGTTCCAAACAAAGTTGAACCTTGATTGTAATAATAAGTTGTGTTGCTTGAAGTTTCATAACGTAAATATTCAGAATCATTATTAACACTTAAAGCAGTATATGGTGCATATGGATTAGAATTGGATGGTGTACATGAGGATAATGAAATTGCGGCAATGCTTACAATTGATCCTAGACCAATTAACCCACAAAATATTTTTTTAGATTTTTTCATATTAATTAAATCCATTCGTATTATTAGAATTTATTCCAACAAATTGACCAGTTGATTTATTGAAAATTAATTTTACTGTCCCAGTTAAACCATTTCGATGTTTTTCAATATAGAAAGTCATTTGAGGATTTTTAGCTTTATATTTATTAAAGTCAATATTTGTATCTTTTAATTTATTATTCATTTGTAATGCTGAATAATCGATATCAATAAATGTTACTAAATCAGCATCTTGTTCAATGTTACCTGATTCTCTTAAGTCTGATAACATTGGTTGACGGTCTTCCATTTTTCGTTCTTCAATTTTTCTTGATAGTTGTGCAATTGCAATAATTGGAACTTCTAAACTTCGAGCCAAATTTTTCAAATGTCGTGAAATTTTTCCAACTTCAGTTACACGATTAGATGAAGATCCACCAATTCCATTGATTAGTTGTAAGTAATCTATTACAACTAATTTAATTTTTTTATTTTTTATAAATTGTCGTAATTTTGCTTCAATATCTAATATTGTTGTGTTAGGACTATCATCAATATAAATTGGTAATTTTTTCAATATTTCACTATTATTAGAAATTGTCATGATGTAATCACTATCGATTCTACTTGATCGTAATATTCTACTATCAATAGAAGCTAAATTGCTTAACATTCTTTGAATAATTTGTTCTTTACTCATTTCTAAAGAAAACATTATAATACATTCATCATTTTTATCTAATGTTCGCGCTGCATTTAATATAAAGTTAATTGCCAATGCAGTTTTACCAACACTAGGTCGAGCAGCAAGGATTATTAAATCACCATTTTGAAATCCATTAGTATATTCATCAATTCCTTCATAACCTGATGTAATACCTGTTAATTTATTGTTTGTTGTATTATGAACAGATTCAAATAATTTATGAGTATATACATCAACTGAATCTTTGATATGTTCTAAGTATTCAATATCCTGAGTATCAATAATTTGATTTAATTTATCAGATCAACTAGCAAATTTTTCTTTTGAATTTAATGGATCAATTTTTTCTTCTAGAATTTCATTTACAAAACTATCAATTTTTCGTTTAACACTATAATTAATTAGCATTTTAATTTTTGATTCTAAATTTTGAACATATCCATATAAATAAACATTTTCATTAAATTGTTTAATAACATCTTCTTTATTATCATATTCATGATTTTGAATGGATTGCAAAATGATTGTTGAATCGATTTCATTATTATCAGATATCAAATCTTTAATAACTTTATAAATAATTCGATTATTTTGATTGCTAAAATGTTCTAAATTAACTTTAGATAAAATGAATGATCGATCATCATCATTGAAGATTAATGCGGAAATAATTTGAGATTCTAAATCAATGATTTCTTGTTGCGATAATTCAATTATCGATTTCATTAATTAATTTCCTTAACAAAAATATTTAAATTTGCTTGAACGTTTTTATGTAAATTTAAAACTATAGTTTGTCGTCCAGGGCCTAATTTATAATTTTCTTTGAACATATATTTGTTAATCAATTTTGTTTCTTTATTAATAGATTCAATAATATTTTTATTAGTAATATGACCGAACAATCTACCATTATTTGTTTTTATGCTAAAAACTAATTCAAGTGATTCTAAATTATTTTTAAGTAATTTTGCTTCAGCTAGTTGTTTTTCAGCTTCTTCTTTACTTTGACTAATTCGTTGTTTTAATTGATGATTTGAGACATTATTGTATAAATCAACCAAACCATTTTTAATTAAATAATTTTTTCCATACCCATCATTAACATCGACAATGTCATTTGTTTTACCTAAACCAGGAATATCTTTCAACAATATAACTTTCATAAATTCATCTCTTTTCTGTGCTAATTAGGATATTTGTAAAAAATTAATAAGCAAATATACTTATTAATTTAATTATATTTCATTAATTATTCAATGATGAATGGTAATAATGCAACAATTCGAGCACGTTTAATTGCATTAGAAACACGACGTTGGTGTTTGGCACAACATTTTGTAATTCGTGCTGACAAAATTTTTGCAGTTGAATTAATATGTTTTTTTAAAATTTCAACATCTTTGTAATCAATTTGTTCAATTCCTTTTGCACAAAAAGGACAAACTTTTTTGCGAGGTTTTCTTTTAATATAATTTGCCATTATAGGGCTCCTTTATTTTTTTATAATTCATCTTCTCAATCAAACTTCTTATCTTGTTCTTCATTTGAATTATTTTCAATTTCTTGTTCTTGCGGATTATTCAAAATCTCATCGATTGAAATAACTTGATTTATTGAATTATTACTAGAAGAATACGATCCTGATTCATTTGATTTGTTATTAAATGATTTAATGTTTTCACATGCAATTTCAACGATATAGACAGTTTTACCATCTTTATCAATGTATGAACGTCTAGTAAGACGACCATCAATGCTTACCAAATATCCCTTTTTTAAATTGCTATTTGCAAATTGAGCTTGTTTTCCTCAAATTACACATGGAAAGAAATAATTATCATTGAAATTTCTTATATCATGAACTGCAATATTAAAATTGGATTGCTCAATTCCATTGCTTGTAATTCTTTGTTTTGGATCAGTTGCAAGATAGCCTGTTAAGAAAACTTTATTCATATACTATTCTTTGTTTAGATTTTGTTGAGCTAATAATCGTTCTTCAGTACGTTTGCGCATTTCTTCTTGTACACGTTCATGAATAACTTTACGTTTTTCATTTTTAGCAACTTTTTTAGAATTATTAACTGCTTTATATCCATAGTCTTTTTCTAAATTAATAATCAAATGTCTTAAAACATTTTTATTAATTTTTGCAAGACGATCGTATTCTTTTAATAAACTAGGGTCACTATTTTCGAAATTACTTTGAAAATAATAACCTTTTTTAACTTTTTTGATTTCATATGCTAAATCTTTTAAGCCCAGTTTAGTTAAATTTATATTATTGTTTTGCAATGATGCATTTAAATCATCACAAGTTTTATTTGCTAGTTGTTCATCAATTTCACCATTTACAACAAGCATAATTTCATATTTTGCCATTAATATACCTTTCTCTTGTGGCTATATAAACTCATTTGAGTAAGAGTTGTTTTATTAATTAAAACAATGTAATTATATTATTTTATTTATAAATATAAATAAAAAAACTCATAGTTTTACACTATGAGTTAAATATGTACTGTAGAAAGACATAAAACTATGGAGCTTTCCACGGGCGACTAGTTAAATTATATCTAATAAATAAAAAAAATGAAAACTTTTTTGTTTTCATTTTTTAATAAATAATATTAGCGTATTACAATAGACGGTTAAATCATTCAACAACATATGCTTCATTGATATTTTCTGGTAATTCTTCTCTATTAGGATAACGAGAATAAATTGCAGATAAATTATCAATATCTAATGAAACAAATTCAAATTTAGCTGGTTTAAGATCTTTAAAAATTGGAATATTTTTAGAACTTTCAGCAATTGATATTTTGTCATTAAGATCAACAATAATTGATGGAATATTTGTTTTTTTGCCATTTAATAAAATATGTCCATGTGTAACTAATTGACGAGCACTACGACGTGTAGGAGCAAGACCTGATCTATAAACTAATGAATCTAAACGTGATTCAAGAACACGTAATAAATTGTATGTAGTTGCTCCTGGTAATTTTTTAGCAATTAGGAAAAAACGACGAAATTGACGATCATTTAATCCATACAAAAACATCAATTTTTGTTTTTCTTGTAATTGTTGAGCATAGTTAGTTAATTTAGCTCTTTTTGCACCATGTTGTCCAGGACGAGTTGTTCTTTTTTTGCCTTTTAAAAATTCCTTATTGTTTTCCAATAAAGAAAAACCTAAAGCACGTGATTTACGATAAATACTACCAGTATAACGCATATATTTTCCTTTTAATGTGAAAGATAGTGATTCACATCATAGTTTATTCTTGTTTGAGCATTATATATTATTGGTTTCAGTACTATTCAGCATTAGCTTACTACCATACAAATGTTATATACTACTATTAAAACAATATAAAACTGCTGAGTGACAAATTAATTTTACTTTATTTTATCTATTATTCTTCATAAAATTGTGAATTATGCAAGTCGTAATAGAATCCTTTTTTATCAATTAACTCTTGATGAGTTCCTCGTTCAATAATTCGACCATCTTTTAATACAAGAATTTGATCTGCATTTTGAATAGTTGATAAACGGTGAGCGATTACAAATGATGTTTTGTTTTCCATCAATCTTAACATTGCAGTTTGGATTTCAACTTCAGTTTTTGTATCAATTGATGAAGTTGCTTCATCAAGAATTAAGATATTAGATGGAGCTAAAAGAGCACGAGCAATTGCAAGAAGTTGTCGTTGACCTTGTGATAAGTCTTCACCATTATCTTTTAATACTGTATCATATCCATTTGGTAATTGCATAATGAAATTATGAGCATTTGCTGTTTTTGCTGCTTTAATAATTTCTTCATCAGTTGCATTCATATTTCCATAACGAATATTATCTTTAATTGATTCATTAAATAAAAATGTATCTTGTAAAACAATAGAAACATTATTTCGCATTGATTCTTTAGTAATTCTCTTAATTGATACATTTTTACCAAATAAGATATCACCATCATCAATATCATAGAATTTTGTTAATAAATTAATAAATGTAGATTTACCTGATCCAGTTGGACCTACAATTGCGATTGTTTGCCCTTTTTTAACATCAATGTTTACATCAAACAAAATTTGTTTGTTTGGCAAGTAACCAAAATTTAAATCTTTAACAATTAAACTACTATTTGTTTCAATTGTATGGGCAACATCACTCAGTTTTTCAAGTTTACCATTTTCATTAATAATAGATACTCTTTGTGTATCTTCTGTTGAAGGGAAACGTTCTCCATCATGTAAAGTATCTACAACATTAAGAATTAAACGTTCAATATCATTAAATTCATTTTTTTCTTTGAATACTTGGAAAACACGATCACCACCAGCTAATGCCATTAAGAATTGATTAGCAATACCACCAACTTGAGTGAATGGTAAGAAGAAAGTACGAGACATAATAGCAAATGAAGCTGTTAATGAGATTCCAGATACAATTTCCATTTGTCTTTGAACTATAGGTAATAGACTTGGAGGCAAACTAGATAAATCTCTAGAATTAATACCAAAAATATCAATCATAGTGATACCTTTAAAACCACTACCAACACCTTTAATTGTAAAAAGAACACCTATTGTTCAAACTACTGTTGTAATAACATTTAAACACATTACAAGATAAGGCATAATAAATGAAGTAATTTCTTGTCCTTTACGACTTACATGAACAAGTTGATCATTTATTTTTTCGAATTTTTTAACAACGTTTTTATTTTGATCATATAAAGAAACAATTGTTTGACCAGAAATCATTTCTTCGATATACCCATTAACTTGACCTAATGTTTTTTGCATTTTATTAAATAATGGTTGTGATTTACGAGAAACAAAAAGCATAGGAATTAATAATAAACAAGACAAAGACAAAACAATTAAAGCCATATATGGACTTAATAAAAACATTGATAATGTCATTGTAAATATTAATGCAATACCATTTAAAATAATGGCAGAGTTTTGTGAAAACATATCAGTAATATTATTTACATCGTTTGTAAAACGTGATAATAAGTCACCTGATGAATGTTGATCAAAATATTTAACCGGTAATTTTTGAATTTTATCAAAAAGATCTTCCCGAATTTTATATCCTACTTTTTGAGAAACTATCACCATTATTCTATTTTGTAATCATGTTGCAAATGAATATAAAAAATAGAATAATAATATCACTAATGTTACACCAACCAATGATGGGAATTTTGCATTAGCAACAATTTGACTTGTTTGATTAATTTCACCATAATTTTGAACTACACCTAACAAGTTAGTTAAATAAATACTTGCAAAAGCAGCAAGTGAGTTAAAAGCAACTCCAAATAAAGTAACTAATAAAACTGTAATCAAATTTAATTTATACAATTTCATGTATCTTCATAAATTTTTGATTGTTTGAATTGTTGATTTACGTGTTAATTTAGCACGATATTTATTAACAATTGTTTTTTGTTGCATATTTAGACTATTAAAGTCTATTTCAGCACCATCAAGCATATTAATAAATCCATCAATATTAGAAGAAATTAAATTATTATATTTCAAATTTTCTTCTTCATTTGCTAAACTTTTTTTACCTTCATTACTTGATCAAAAGTTCTTCATTTACACCCTCCTCTCCTAATTGTGAAATCGCAATATCACGATATACTTTATTATTTTTTAATAAATTAATATGGCTATCATCACCAACGATTTTTCCATTATCAAAAACAAGAATACGATCTGCTTGTTTTACCCCTGAAATACGTTGACTAATAATAAATGTTGTACGACCAACATTAGTTTTTTTGATATATTCATTAACTTTACGTTCTGTAATCATATCTAGTGCAGATGTTGAAGAGTCTAAAATTAGAATTTTAGGTTTTCCAATTAAAGCACGAGCAATTGATAGACGTTGTTGTTGACCACCTGAAAAGTTTCTTCCACGTTGTTCAACTTTACAATCAAATTTACCATCTTTTTGCATAATAAATTCATATGCTTGTGAACCTTGAGCAGCTTCAATCATATCTTGTTCGGTAGCATTGTCTTTACCATATTTTAAGTTTGAAGCTATTGTTCCACTAAACAAAGTTACACGTTGTGGTGAAACTGCAATTTCATGACGAAGTGATTCACGATTAATTTCTTTAACATTGTGTCCTGAAATTTCAACACTTCCTTCTTTTACATCATACATTCTTGTAATTAATGAAATAAATGTTGATTTACCAGAACCAGTAGCACCAATAATACCTACAGTTTCATCTTCCTTAATTGATAAGTTAATGTTTTTTAAAACATATTCACCTGTATCGTTATATCTAAAATTAACTTTATTAAATTTAATAGTTGGTTTTTCAATATTAAATCCATTTTCTTTATATGTAATATTTGGTTTGAATTTTAATACTTCAACTATTCGTGGTGCAGAACCAATTGCAATACTTAGTTGTAAAACTACATTAATTGCTAATGTCATACCAAATAATAACAATGTTGTAATTGCCATAATTGAACCAACTTTAGCAAATGTAATTGCCCCACTAACTGAACCAACAAAAATAGTTAAAATTGTTGTTCAACTCATACAAACATTAATAATTGGGAACATTCACATTGAAACTAAGAATGAACGTTCTACTGTTTTTCTTAATTTTTCATTTGCTTTTGCAAAACGTTTTGTTTGTTCTTCATGTAAGTTAAATGATTTAACTAAACGAACTCCTAGAATATTTTCACGCATTACATCATTAGAGTTATCTACAGCATATTTTGAAATACGATAACGTTTAGATGCTGCTCTTAGAATGAAAAATAAACTAAAGAACATACCTAATGAAACGACAAATAATAATAATGGTACTAAGAATCATAAGTCACTAGGATTTGCATTTGGTAGAACTGAACCAGTTGGAATTTCTAATGGTAAAACTACAACATTAGGAATAACAGATAAAATAATTGTTCCTGCTAATCCACCAAAGAATAATAATATAGATCTAAATCCAACACGAAATGTAATAAATAATGCATTTTGAATTGTATCAACATCAGTTGTAATTCTAGTAATCAATGATGGTGTTGTAAATGCATCAATTTCCGCGAAAGATAAAGTTTGAATTTTATTATAAATTTTAACTCGGATATCACCAGATAAACGTGATGCTAAATATGCACTCACAGATCCACCTGTTACACCACAAGTTAAAAATATCAATGATAAGAATATCATAAAACCAGCTAAGATTCCAACATTACGTAACACAATACTCTGAATTGCATCAGGATTTAAAGCATGTGCATAGTAATTTGCTTGATCACTTAATTGATTTAATGATAATGGTAATAAGATTTCTGATGTTACTTGGATAAATAAAATACCTCATAGTAATAACAAAAATCAAAAGTATTTTTTCTTAAATACTGATTTTACGACGTATCACATAAATCCTCAAATAATTAATATTGTTGTTTAATTTGCTTATTAATATCTTTTTGTTTTAAATCATTACGCTTATCATGAAGTTTTTTTCCATGAGCAAGTGCAATTAATAATTTAATTTTGTTATGTTTCCAATATGCTTTTAAAGGAACAACAGTAAGTCGCTCCTTTTGTTTTTGAAAAGATAATTTTCTTATTTCGCTCTTGTGTAATAACAATTTTCTTGTTCGTAAGGGGTCAACATTATGTATATTACCATTCTCAAAATGACTAATATGCATATTGATGATGTAAGCCTCACCATTACTAAAATTGATATATGATTCATTGATTGATGCAGATGATTTAGATAATGATTTAACTTCAGTTCCTGTTAATACTATTCCACATTCATATTCATCAATAATTTCATAGTTTCTAAACGCATTTTTATTTGTTATTAAACTCATGAACTAAAACAAATTTTTTAATAATAAACATTAAAATATTATAGCACTCATATAAAATAATATTTAAAATTTCTTTTATCATTTAAAATATTTTTGTTATTACATTCTATTTATAGGAAATTATCAAAATATATGTCTAAAGATAAAATAAAAATTTCTGGAAAAATTTTAGAGATTTTCCCAGGTTCAAAGTTTAAAGTTCAATTAGAAAATGGAATGAATGTTACAGCAACTTTGTCTGGAAAAATGAAAGTTAATTCTATTAGAGTTTTACCAGATGACAAAGTTGATGTTGAATTAAGTCCATACGATTTAGGGCAAGGAATTATTACTTATCGCTACAAATAATAAGAATAAAAAAACTATAAATTTACAACAAATTTGTTTAACTGGAATTTTATTGTCAATAATAATTGTTTTTAAATTCATAACTATCTTTACAAGTCAGATATTTATGGGATACGGAATACAATTTTATTATTTACCATATGCTATTGCTTTGATTTGAATTACAAACAAATATTGCAAAATTTTTATTTATATTTTTACACCAATAATATTATTAGTTTTTGGTTTCGAATCAAATCCAATTTTTGATTATTTGTTTGCAATGTGATCATTTTTAGGTTTTTTATTTGTAAATAAACAAAAAATGAAGTATTCATTTATTATGTTTATTAGCTTATTAACTTTTATTTTTACTTTTATATTTAATAGTATTTCTGGTGTTATTTTTTACAAAACGACATTTTTGTTTAGCATCGCTTTTAATGGATTTTTTAATTTTATAAATTTTCTTTGTTTTGTTTTGTTTCTACTTATATTTTTAAAAACAACAAAATTTCAAAGAATGAAACCACTAAATATTAATGAAATTAAATTAAAATAATGAATATGAATAAAAAAGAAAATGAAATATCTTCATTACAACTTAATGATGAATTAATTAAATATTATGATGATTTAATTAAGCAAATTAAATTAGATTTTAATAATGGTTTGTGCGAAGAAGCGATAAATCGTTGTGAAGAAGAATTAGAGCAACCATATTTACCTTTTGAATACATTGTTGAGTTTGAAAAATTAGCACATACATTAGAAACTGAATATCGTTATAAACAAATAGATGATGAAATTAAGCAATTATCACATCACCAAATGTTGAATTCTATTTTTGATGGTGAGAATTTTAATGTTTATATTTTTGATTATTTTTTAGATAAATTTAACAAAGACTTAGAAAATATTGATTTTGATACTTTTCAAATTTGATTGAATCATCCAAATGTTGAAAATATAAAAAAATTTTATATTTTGGATTGTTTATCTCATTATAAAATTGATCGAAATTTAATTTTTAAAAATACAAATGTTGATTATGATATTGTTTTAAACACTTTGAATTTTCATGATCATGAAATGTTTAATCCATATAACAATACTCTTAAAATAATTGAAAAAGATTTATTTAAAGATCCAAGTGTTTCAAAATTTGCAAGTGATCTATTAGAGGCGGTTGCAAATCATTATTTTCCAATATTTCCATTTAAATCAAGTGAAGAACTTGCGGATATTATTATGAATTTAATCAATATGAGTATGAATTTTATTTCAATTGATTATGAAAAACTAACAGATGATGAACGAAAAGTTTATAATATTTTTATTGAAATTCAAAATGTTAAATTTTAGAATATTATTATCATTTAGAATATAGAATATTAAATTATATTCAATGAGGAATTTAGGAGCAAATTATGAAATTATTAAAAACAGATAAACAAAAAACATTTATTAAATTTACAGTTGAACTTGACAGTTCTATCTGACAAAAAGAATTAACCAATCAAATAAATAAACTAGTTAAAAATGTTAATATGCAAGGTTTTAGAAAAGGAAAAGTTCCTTTTTCTATTGCTGAAAAACAAGTAAAACCTCAAGCTTTTAGTACTGCTCTTAATAATTTAATTCCAAATACATTAGCTGAATTTGAAAAAGAAAATTCAAATATTGATTGTCCAGAAATTATTGATCAACCACACGTTAATGTAGTAGAAATATCAGATAAATCAGCTACTATTGATATTATTTATGATATTATGCCTGAAGTTACTGTTGGTAATTATGAAAAATTAGGTTTAGATTTATCAAACTATAAAGAAGTAACTGACAAAGAAGTTAATGAAGAAATTGAAAGAATTTTCAAAAATAGTAAAAAAATAACTGATTCTAATAAATCTATTTTAGAAAATAATGATTTAGCCATTATTGATTTTGTTGGAAAAATGGATGGAAAAGAATTTATGGGTGGATCTGCTAAAGATTTCACATTAAAAATAGGTTCAAAATCATTCATTGATAATTTTGAAGAACAAATGTTAGGAATGAAAATTGGTGAAACTCGTGTTGTTAATGTAACTTTTCCAAAAGATTACCAATCAAAATTTCACGCAGGAAAACCAGCAGAATTTACAGTAACATTGAATAAAATTAAATCAGAAGAAAAATATGAAAAAAATGATGAATTTGTTTCATCTTTGAAAATTCCAAATGTTTCAACAATGTCAGAATTAAAAGAATACTTAACAGATCACTTTAAAAAACGTAATTTATCATTATTAAAAGAACAAATTAAACGTGATTTATCACAAAAATTAGTTGATATTGTTGAATTAAGTTTTGTTCCAACATATACATATGAAGATGAAAAGGTTCGTGTTCGTCAAATTTTAGAAAAGCAAGCTAAAGATGAAAAAACTACAATTAATAAACAATTAAAAGAACATAATTTATCAGAAGATGGATTACAAAAATCAATTGATAAAGATGCATTAAATTCTTTGAAATATATTTTTGCTATTGAAAAAATTGCAAATTCTAATTCAATCGAATTTAATGAAGATGATTATAAAAATTATTTAAATCAAATTGCTACTTTATATGGTGTTCCACTTGATGAAGTCGAAAAACGTTTTTCTGCAAATAAACAATATATAATGGAAGAAATGTTAAATGAAAAAGTTGTTGATTTCATTATTGAACAAAATATTAAAAATAAATCTAACAAAAAATAATTTCTATAAATAATTTAAAATTAGCAATCTAATATAATGATTGCTAATTTTTTATTTTTTGTGGTAATATTACATTAACAAAATCAAGGAGAAAATTTAAATTGAAAAAAATACTTCCAATAATTTCAACTAGAGGATTAGTTGTTTTACCAGAAACAGAATTAACAATAGAAATCGGTCGTCCAAAATCTATTGAAGCTATTTTATTGGCACAAGAAAAAAAATCAGATATTATTATTGCCACTCAAATTAATCCAAATGTAGATAATCCCAAAATTAATGATATTTATACTGTTGGTACATTAGCAAGCATTAAAAAAATTATCAAGGATGAAAAAACAGGAGATTATTCTATTAAATTTTTGGGTAAATCTGCTGTTAGTTTATTTTTTATTGATGAAGAAAATGGTGAAATACCATTAACTTGTGAATATGAAGAAATAATACAAAATAAAGAATTTGCTCCAGAATTAATTGAAGATCTACAGATACTTATTAAAGAAGCAATTGATAAAAATATAGATCATAATAAAAAATATTTTGAAGTTGCAAGTAAAGTTCCAATGCATGAAACAATTACTTATGATGATTACATCAAAACATTAAATAATTTGATTATGTCATATGCTTTATTTTCTCCTAATTATTTGATTAAAGCTTTGCATGCAAATACAATTGAGAGTCGTCAAACAGTTTTAGCTGACATTATCTTAAAACAAATTCCTAATGATGAAAATCAACGACAAGTTGATGACTTAATTAATAAAAAAATTAATGAAAGTTTATCTAAACAACAAAAAGAATTTTATTTACGTGAGAGATTGCGTGCAATAAAAGAAGAATTAAAAATGATTTCTTCTCGAGATGAAGAAATTGAAAATATTAAGAAGCGTTTAGAAACTGAAGTGTTTCCTAAACATATTAAAGAAAAAATTCTTCATGAAATCAATAAATATGAACAAGCAAACCCTAACGAAACATCAATTATTAAATCATATATAGATTGATTAATTAATTTACCATGATCTAAGACAACAACTGATAATACTGATTTAAATAAAGTTCAAGAAGTGCTTGATAAGAATCATTATGGCATTCCTAAAGTTAAAGAAAGAATTATTGAATATTTAGCTGTTCAGACTCAAAATCCAGACTCAAAAGCTCCAATTATTTGTTTAGTCGGACCCCCTGGTGTTGGTAAAACTTCACTAGCTAAATCAATTGCAGAAGCTTTAAACAAAGTTTATGTTAAGGTATCTCTTGGTGGTGTTAAAGATGAATCAGAAATTCGTGGTCATCGTAAAACATATCTTGGAGCAATGCCAGGTCGTATAATTAAAGGAATGAAAAAAGCTGGTGTTATAAATCCATTATTTTTGTTAGATGAAATTGATAAGATGAGTAGTGATTTTAAAGGAGATCCTTCTAGTGCATTACTTGAAGTTTTAGATCCTGAACAAAATTCACAATTTAGTGACAATTACATTGAAGAAGAATATGATTTATCTAAAGTAATGTTTGTGGCAACTGCAAATTATTATAATCAAATCCCTGAAGCTTTGATTGATCGTTTAGAAATTATTGAATTATCAAGTTACACTCCAAATGAAAAATTAATGATCGCTAAAACACATTTAATTAAAAAAGTTTTATCGATGACTAATTTAACAGAAAATGATATTGAATTTACAGATGATGCTATTAATCATATGATTAATTATTATGCTCGTGAATCAGGAGTACGTGAATTACAACGTCTAATAGAAAAAATTGTTCGTAAATATTTAGTAGAAAAATTAAAATCCAAAACAACAAAAAAGGAAATTATTGGCATTAATGAAGTTGAACTGTATTTAGGTAAAAAACGATTTGATTTAACTTTAAAGGATAAAACTAGTATTTCTGGAATAGTTAATGGTATGGCATATACTTCTGCAGGTGGTGATTTACTTCCTATTGAAGTTACTCATTTTAAAGGTAAAGGCGATTTAATAATTACTGGTAATTTGGAACAAACAATGAATGAATCCGCAAGTGTTGCTCTAGGTTATGTTAAAGCTAATGCTGCAAGATTTGGAATTGATCCAGAAATTTTTAAAAATAATGATATCCATATTCATGTACCAGCTGGTGGTATTCCAAAAGATGGACCAAGTGCTGGTGTTACATTAACAACTGCTTTAATTTCTTCATTAACTAACACACCAGTTTCTACAAAAATTAGTATGACAGGAGAAATAATGTTACGTGGGAAAGTTGGTATTATTGGTGGTGTTAAAGAAAAAGTAATATCTGCTTTTAGAGCTGGTGTTAATGAAATTTTCTTACCTATTGATGATGAGAGATTTTTAGAAGATGTACCATCTGAAATTAAAGATCAAATAACTTTTCATTTAGTAGAGACATATGATGATATTTACAACATCATCTTTAAAGATTTAAAACCATTTGTACCAAAACAAATAAATAG
>CAMWTZ010000006.1 GCA_947177385.1 uncultured Mycoplasmataceae bacterium | reverse complement strand
TGAAAAAGCTAAGAAAATTGCTAAAGAAAAATTAGATAAATTATATAGAAGTATAGGAATTTTACAAAATGGACAATAAGAAAAAATATTTAATTGTAAGTGATCTAGATGGAACATTGTTAAATAACGAAGGGCAATTATCAAAAAGAACAATTGATGTGGTTAAAAAAGTTGTAAATGATGGTAATATTTTTTGCATTGCTACAGGGCGATCATTAGCTGGTTCAATTAATATTTATAATAAATTAGGTTTAAATTCTTTGTTAATTAATCATAATGGATCTTTTATTTCAAATCCAAGTGACACTACTTTTAATCCTATAGATTTAGTTTTTAGCAAGTATATTGCACAAAAAATATTAGATGAAGAAAAAGTCAAAAAATATATTAATAATGCATTTTTAGAATGTAAAAATTTCACATTTAAATTGAATGGGAATCATTCAGAAGATTTAAAGAAAGATTTAGCAAAATATTATCACATTGATCTTAATAATTCATCAATTATAAATCTGGAAAATGATTCATTTAAGATACATATAGATCCATATGCAATGTTTTTATATTTAGACAAAAATAATATCAAATACTTTGATACAATCATTTATCATATTAAAAATATTTCTCCATGTTTAAATGTGAGAATGATTAACTTACCATCAAGTGGTTATATCGTTGAAATAAACACTATCTTTGGTGATAAATCTATGGGAGTGAATTATTTATCATCATATTATGGTATTCCAAAAGATCGAATAATTACTTTTGGTGATGGTGAAAATGATATTCATATGTTAAATAATGTTAAATATGGAATTGCAATGAAAAATGCTAAAGATGCTGCTAAAGTTATTGCACGCCATATTACAAAATATAAAAATTATGAAGATGGCGTTGTTTGAGATTTAGAATATTTTATGAAAAACAAAGAAAGTATAAGTTAAGAAAGTGTTTTATTTATGGAAAAATTAGTTGAACTTAATTGAAATGTCAAACCTAAAGATATTAAAATTTTTTTAGGCAAATATAATGGATTCCAAAGATATGATTTAGTTAAATATCCTTTTGCAAAACAAATAGAAGCTAATATGCGACAAGCATTTTGAACTCCTGAAGAAATTAGTTTAATCTCTGATCGAGAAAATTTCAAAGATTTATCTGAAAGTGCTCAAAATGTAGTTATTAAAAATTTATTATTTCAAACATTGATGGACTCTGCACAAAATCGTGGTCTGGATGCCATTATGTCAGAACTTGTTACATCAAGTGAATGAGAAGCTGTATTTAAAACTCAAGCATTCTTTGAATTAATTCATTCTCTTTCATACTCACATATTATTCGGGAAATGTTTAGCAGTAATGCTAGTGAAATTTTTGATCAAATATATATGATTGATGAAATTAAACATCGTACTGATAAAGAAATTGATGCATATACAAAAATGAAAGAATATTTGCAAGGTCAACATAAAGAATGAACAGAAGAAGAAACTAAGAAAAATATTCTTGAATTATTACTTAGAATATATTTTCTTGAAGGTTTAAAATTCTATGTTTCATTTTTAGTGACATATACAATTAATTACAACTATAATGATGCAATTCAAGGTGTTGCTAAAATTATTAAACTAATCAACTTTGATGAAGATATGCATGTAGCTGTTATTGGTGGTTTAATTAGACATTTAATGCGTGATGAAGCAGAAGGATTTACTGAATTATTCAAGAGTGATTGATATAAGAAAACAGTTTATCAAATTGTTACAGAAATTGTAGAAGATGAATTAAATTGAGCATCATATTTGCTAAGTTTTGGGCCAATACATTCTTTGACAATTCAAGTTTTTGAAGATTTCATTAAATATTATGCAAATAATCGTTTATCAAGAATTGGATTAGAAGATTTATATAAAGATGTTAAAAAAACTGATATTGTTACTTGATTTGACATGTATAAAGACATCAATAAAGACAATACTGCACAACAAGAATCTACTGCAATTAACTATAACATTGGTAATATGTCTATGGATTATGGAGATAATGATTTACAAGAAATGTTAAAAGAATTACTAGATCGAAATGCAAAATAAGTAAGATTAACAATAAATATGAGTAATAACAATAAATATTCACTATACTATATTAATGATGCAGTTGAAGAAAATAATGAATTGCTAGTAAACTGTAAAAGAAAAAATGTATTAATTAACCCAAAACAAATTGAAGTAATTAAACGTGATGGCCGAATAGAACCATATTCTGTTGAAAAAATGCGTAAAGTATGTTTATGAGCTAGTGATATGAACCAATCATATGCAGATGCTTTATTAAATGCAACAGAAATTAAACTTTATAATCGAATTAAAATTGCTGATGTTTATGATGAAATTATTAAATCTGCTGTTAATAAAATTAGTAGACTTTATCCAATTTATGAAAAAATAGCAGCTAAATTATATTTATTGAAATATTATCGTGAAGCATGAAATATTAAAAATGAATTAAATTATATTCATTTAAAAAAAGTTATAGAAAAAGGGATTGAGCACCACAGATATAACAAAGAAATTTTCAAATCTTACACAGATGAAGAAATTGAAGAGTTAAATAAAGCAATTGTTCCACAAAATGACTTTATTTTTACTTATAAAGCATTAATATTTTTCACAAGAAAATATTGTTTAAACTATTCTAAAAATAAAAAATTAGAATTACCACAACATGCATATATGCGTATTGCAATGACGATGTTTTATAAAGAAGAAAAAAGCAAACGTTTAGATTACATCAAGAAATTCTATCACTACTTATCTAATCATTATTTCACAACATCCACTCCAATATCAATGAATGCAGGAACTAATAATATGCAATTATCTAGTTGTGTGCTATCAAAAATGGATGACGATGCAGATAGTATTATGAACACGATTCATGATATTGCAATTTATTCAAAAAATAAAGGTGGAAATGCTGTTGATATTTCTACTTTAAGATCATCAGGTTCATACATTTTAGGAAATAATGGTTTTAGTAGTGGGCCAGTGCCATTTTTAAAAATTGTAGAAGCAACAATTAAAGCTTTCAATCAGGGTTCTGAAAGACCAGGGGTTTGTTGTGTATATTTTCAATGATGACATTATAATTTTGAAGAATTAATTGTTTTAAAAAGTAATAGTGGTACTGAAGAAAATCGTGCTAGACAATTAAAATATTCCGTAAAAATCAATAATTTATTAATTGATAGAGTTTTAAAAAATGAAAGTGTGACTCTATTTAATCCATTAAAAGTACCTAAACTTTTCAATTTATATGGTAAAAAATTTGAAGAACAATATATAGAATACGAAAATACAATTACAACAGATTGTAAAAAAGTTCCAGCTCGTAAAATTTTTGAGATGATTATGAAAGAACGTGTTGAAACTGGAAATATTTATTTATTTCATGAAGAAAATGTTAATGAAGTTTCTATGTTAAATAGATATATTAATTCTTCAAATCTATGTTCTGAGATTACTTTACCATCTGTTGCATCTGTTCCAATTAGTCATGAAATTAATGATTGAGATACAAATCCGACTATTATTAAAAAATACAAATGTGGTGAAATTGCGTTATGTAATTTAGCAAGTGTAAATTTAGAAAAATGATGTAATTTAGATTTTGAAACTCAACAAGATGTTATTGATAGTTTGGTACGTGCTATGGATAATACAATTGATATTGCAAAATATCCAGTATCAGAAGCAAAATATACAAATATTAAATATCGTTATCTAGGAATCGGTGTTTTAAATTATGTCAATTATTTAGCTAGTAAACGTATCGTTATTGATAGCAATGAAGCTTTAGAAGAAACCGCTAAAATTTTTGATAATTTTAGTTATCAAATTATCTTTAGTTCTCTAAAATTAGCTAAAGAAAAAGGAAAATTTGAAGGATTTGATCAAACATCTTGGGCTAAAGGTGATCTTCCAATTAAAAGAGCTAATAAAAATGCTATGAATTTAACAAAATGACAACCTAATTGAAATAAATGAGAAAAATTAGCAGAAGAAATCAAACAATTTGGTTTGCGTAATGCACAATTAATGGCCATTGCGCCAACCGCTACTTCTGGTAAAGCAATTAATGCAACTGAAAGTATTGAACCAATTCAGGATTTTGTTTACAAAGAAGATGGTAAAAGTAATATTATTACTTTAGTTCCAAATATTTCAAAAAATAGTGCGTATTACAAAGTTGCGTTTGATTGTGATCAATATCAATTAATTAAATTAGCAGCAATTAGACAATGTTATATTGATCAAGCACAATCAATAAATATTTATTTTAAAAAGGTTGAATCACTAACTGATTTTACACTATATCATTTATTTGGATTTAAACTTGGTATTAAAACTTTCTATTACTGTAAAACAAGAAAAGAAGTAATGGAATATAATTGCGAAAGTTGCACATAATTATTAATAAATTTATTAACCAATTAATTTTATATTAATTGGTTTTTTATATAAATTAAAGTTAATATAAAAGTGTAAATAGGGAAAATGATTATAAAGAAAATTAAATATATTATTGGCACTTTTGTTGCTATATCTAGTATTGGAATTGTTTCTCCGATTCTAGTCTCTTGTAAAATCAATACAGTAATTCTTATCAAAGTGAACAAGATAATTATAAGAAAATAGAAGAAGCGAAAATGCATTTAATATCTGAGCAATCAGCAATTGATTTAAGTATGATAATGTATGAAAGTATTATATCAAGAGATGCTATACCGTTGGCGTATGAAGATATTGCTGAAAAAATTGTTCTAGATAAAAATAATTTTATTTATCAAAAAATAAAAGAAAATAATTTAGAGTCAAAGCTGAATAATCAAGTAAAGTATGCAATTTATGAATCATATTTGGAGGAATTAAATAATACTGAAAATATTATTACAAATCGATGTGGTAATTTTTTTACTAAACATTTTTGAATGGCTACATGGTTAAGAATACAAGCGTCAATATTAATAGTATTTACAATTTCTTGATGAGCAATTCAAATTACACCAGCTATTATTCAACTTGCGAAGTGTGATATTACAGGTTTCATTGGTTTTGAATGAGAATTGCCTAAAATAATTGTAGATTGAGCTAGACCATTAATATATTCAATTATTACAAGTATACAAAAGTTTAAGAAAACAACAAATTGTAATTGAAAGTTTAAAGTTTGAATTGATTCACTAAATAATCCAATAATAATATAATATGCAAAGAACAGTATCTATTTTTTGTTTCCACTAACTCTTTTTGTTTATATTTTTACAATAACAATCATAATTTGTAACAGTATTCTAATAAATGATCAAACTTCTGAAATAATACAAGGTATTAAAATTGAAAATTTTGCTTTTGGAATATTAGCTATATTTGTATTATTCATATTTGATATACCAGCACTTATTATTATTTGTTTAAGTAATATTAAAACTAAATGAAAAATAATATTGAGTCTAGATTGGTTATTGTTCACTCCAATTTATATGATTATTTATTATGCAAAATTTAATATTATTTTTGAAAAATCACTATTAAAAATAAATAATTCTCATGGTTTAAAAAATATAAAGATTAATTCATTAATTTCATTTATTGTTCTAATAATATTAGTAATGTCTATGATAATTGAATTAATAATTGGAGCGCAATATCCAAATATTCAAACGCAACCTTATTGGGTAGAGCAAGTATATACAGGATTAAATAGTATTATTTTTATAACAATTGGAATATATATTTACAATTATATGATCAGTGTTTATATGAGTATGTTTTTTAATAAAAAAAATATAAAACACATAGGTAAAATACCTTTTGCATTCTCAGTTGTATGAATGTATGCAAATAAAACTATATCTAAATCTGTAAGTATTTGTTAACAAAGACTATAAAAAGTATTTAAGTTAGATCATTTAAAAAAAATATTAATTTAAACAAATTTAATTTGCAAATATAATTTATGAGACATATTTTAGAATATTTTCATGATTTATAATTTATTTTTAAATATTTTATTTATTAAATTTCTTTTCATTATAATTAAACTAGATTACTTTTATTTTTTAGAAATAAAAGTATGAGTAAATATCTAGATAAAATATGAAAAAATTAAAATTGTTACTCAGTACTTTTTTAGGATTAACAAGTGTAGGAATTATTGCTCCAATTACTACATCATGCACTACTATAACTAATAATGCAAACAATTTTGATTTAAATTTAGAAATTAAAAATGCTAGAAAAAATTTAATTTTAGAACAATCAGCAATTGATTTGAATAATTTAATTGAACAATCATTAATAATTAGAAATAATAGTTTATTAACATATGAAGAAATTACAAAAAAAGTTATTGTTAATAAAGACAATTTTCTTTATAAAAAATTAGAAGAAAATGATTTAAATAATGATTTTGAAGAAGAAACAAAAAAAGTTATTTATCAATCTTATTTAGAAGAATTTAGTAATGATGAAAATAATGCAAGATGTGGAAAAGTTGTAACTAAACATTTTTGAACAGCAGTTGGATGAAGAATAGCTGGAATGTTATTATTTTCATTAAGTAAAATTTGATGGGGAGTTCAACTAGTTCCCGCGATTGTTAATCTTATTCAAAATTATGATGCTAGTGGATTTATTGGATTAAGTTTTGATTTGCCAGATTTTGTTTTTATCCATTAGTAACTACAACAATTAGAGATTTGAAAGCATTTAAAGAAAGAGCTAATTGTAGTTGAAAATTTATTGTTTGAAATGGCAAATTTAATAAACCAATTGTAATATTATAATTATGCAACGTACTAATTCTATTGTTATATTCCCAATTACACTCATAATATATATATCTATAATTTTGTATACTATCTTTCTTTTTGAAACTTTTGGTACAAATGATATAAAAATATTAATGCTAGCAGCTCTTGCATTCTTTTCAACAATTGGTATGTTTTTATTTGTTTTTGATATTGTTGCATTAACACTTATACTAAATTCAAAAATAGACAAAAAATGAAAGAAAATTTTGTCTATTTCATGAGTGGTATTCACACCTATTTATTTTGTAATTTATTATCTAAAATTTAATATTATTTTCGAAAAAATATTGGACAAAACAACTAATATTGAAAATAATAAAAAAATTAATTTAAATTCGATAATCTCATTTTTTGTAATTATTTTATTCTTAATTTCTTTTATTTTTCAGCTAGCTACTATCTTTAAATATCCAGATAGATCTAATCAACCTAATTGAGTAAACATTGGTGATGAAATTTCTAGTGTCATTTTTTTCATATCGTTATCTACATATATATTTAATTATTTCATTTCAATCTATATTAGTATGTTTATTAGTAACAAAAGTATATGTTATCTATCTAGAATTCCTTTAGCTTTTAGTGTTATTTGAATGCATAATAAAAATAAATCTTGTTCATATTCTAAAAACTTATAAATATTTAATTTTGCACTAATTATAAAATTACAAATTATATATAAATTAATTTAGCAATCATTAAGAAAAAGAATTTTTTCAATAAACTTCAAAAAATATATTTACTATGTCTTATTTTTCCAATTAGTTTAGTATTAATTGGAGTTATTATAATAGTAAGAGAATGAAAAGTTATGAAAAAAATTAAATATATCATGGGGGCATTTGGGGGCATTTTTAGGATTATCTAGTGTTGGGATAATTATACCAATTGCTACATCATGTACTACTAGCAAATATAATTCAATTTCAAAATTTGTAGAATATGATAAAAAAATAAAAGAATCTTAAAAATATCTCATTACTGAACAATCTGCGATAGATTTAAATGACATGTTTGAAAAAAATATTTCTAGTAGATTATCTAATGGAGAAATTATTAAACTAACAAAAGACGACATTGCTAAAAAAGTATTAGTAGATGAAAATAATTTTATATATGAAAAAATAAAAGAAAATAATTTAGAAAATTCGTTTAAAGAAGAAGTAATTAATGCAGTATATGAATCATATTTAGATGAATTAAGCGACTTCAATCTGAGTATTCCTGATGCAAGACATGGTAGTTTATTTAGTTCACATTATTGAAAAGCAACTGGTAGACGTATTTGTTGCAAAGCATTGTTTGTTTTAAGTGCTTTATGATGAGGTGTGCAATTAGCTCCTGCTATATCTGAATTTATAAAAACAGAAAATTATAAAGATTTATTAATGGGTTTCATAGGTTTCCAATATGATCTACCTGATTTTTTATATTTTTTGATAGTTAGAGTTATTAAAGGTACAAAAGATTTTAAGAAAAATACAAATTGTTGATGAATTTTTACAGTTTGACAAGGAAAATTAAATCAACCAGTATTATTTATATAGAAGATATTTAAGATGCAGAAAACAAATTCTAATGTCCTTTTTCCAATAACATGCGTTTTGTATGTTGTACTAATAATTGGTTTTTCAATTGTTGGAACCAATGGGCTAACTATAAATGAAAAACTTGTCCCATATTTAGGGATTAGTTTAACATTCCTTTTCTTATTTTTAATAATCTCTATTATTGCAATTGTTGAAATTTCTACATCTAATATTGATAAAAAATGAAAAATTATTTTATCTGTTAGTTGAATAATATTTACACCTATTTATTTAATTATTTATTACACAAAATTTCAAATAATCTTTGCAAATAAATTGATAAACAATCCACAAGTAGAAATTAAAAAAAATAAATAATGCATCATCTTCTCATTTGTTTTATTAATAATATTTCTATTAATGTGTATTGTTATTGGAATAATATACTTATTTTTAAATAAAAAACAAACAGCAGAATTCTTAGCAGGAGAATTTAGCACATTGGCATTGATATCAATGCTTTTATATTTATTCGTTTATGCTAGACTACTTTATCTAAGTATGTTTAATGATAAATCTAAAATTACCAAGGTTTGTAAAATCCCATTTGCCTGCTCATTCGTATGAATATATAGCAAAAAAACAATAAAAAATAATAATTCATCAAATTTATAAATAATTCATTTTTAAAGATATAATTATAAATATATGACAAACCATATTTTTGGTTTGTCTTTCTTTTTATATTTAATTAAAAGGATGTCCAAATGAGTAATAATTTTAATCTTATATTATTAGAACATGTTAAAAATGTTGCAAAAGAAAATGATTTAGAAAATGAAGTTGTAAAAGATTTTCTTCTAGATGCAATTAGAAAAGCATACACACGAATAACATTTGAAGATAACCTAGAATTATCATTTGATGTAAATAGTGGAGAATTTCTTGCTAATAAAATTTTTGAAGTAGTACCAGTTGGTTATGAAAATTTTGATGAATATCTACATGTTGAAGAAAATGATGATAGAGTTAAAGAACTAGGTTTAAAAGTTGGTGATTTATATAAAGAACCTTTCCATATTGAAAAGGAATTTAAGACAAATCAAGTTCAACAAATTTTGCAAACTTTTAAACAACGTATTACTGAAATAAATAATCAGCGTGTTTACAAATCATGAGCACAAATGAAAAATGAAGTCATTATTGCTAAAGTTGAAAAAGAAGATAAAAACGGTGGATTTTATACAATTAATCTTGAAGATGTTTATGATAAGAATGGTGAAAAATTAAAATCAACATTAGGTTTTATTGGCCAAAAAGAATTGAATCCTGAAGAACATTTAGAAATTGGTGAAAAATATCATTTTGTTGTAATTGATATTAAAGAACAATCAAAATTTTGTCCAATTATTTTATCAAGAACTAGCAATAAATTAGTTGAATATTATATGGGGTTAGAAATTCCTGAAATTGATGATGGAACAATAAAAATTGTCCGTTCTGCTCGTCAAGCTGGAATAAAAACTAAAGTTTTAGTGGATTCTAAAACTTTGCCTGTTGAGCCAGCTTCTGTTTGTGTTGGTCCTCGCGGAGAACGTATTAAAAACATCTCTGCTAAATTAAATAATGAAAAAATTGAAATTTATAATTACACTCCAAATCCATATCTTTTATTAAGTCAAATTATTATTAAATATGGAATTGTCAAAATTGGAATTAATCTAGAAACAAAAGATGCATTCATTGTTATTTTAGATGATGAATTATCTAAAGCTATTGGTCGAAAAGGATGCAATCCTAAACTAGCAAGCATGATTTCAGGATACAACATTGATATTATAAAAATGAGCGATTTTAATCCAAATGATTATGATGAAAAATTTTATGATATCAATTCATCTGAATTTTTAAATCTATGTGAGAGTGATGAATTCTCAAATAATAAGAATGAAGAAAAATCTAATGTTAATTTTGAAGAAATTGATGATTTCTATGCACAAATTAAAGATAATGATGATATTAGTGAATTAAATAGCATATTTGAGGATGAAGTAAATCAAATTCTTGATAATGAAAAAGAAAAACTTTAATGTAAGAATGTGCATATTGTCACACAAACGTTATCATAAAAATGAATTAATAAGATTATATGTAGATAATAATTACATATATTTAGATAACAATAATAAGAATATTGGTAAAGGATTTTACTTTTATCCAAATAATGTTAATAATATAAATATTATTGTTAATAAATTATCTAAAATATTTAACAAAAAATTAGAAATTAAAGATTTCAATTTAATACAAAATTATATTAATGAAAGAGGAGGTAAATATGAACAAGAAAAAAAATAATGAAACACGTCAAAGCATCGATTTATCACAACAATTAAAAAGTGTTGATATTGGTATTAAAGATGGGGTATTCATTTTTACCTCGCCATTATCAGTTGAAGAATTAAGTAAAAAACTGAACAAAAGTGTTGCTGATATCATTAAATTTTTCTTTTTAAAAGGTACAGCAATTAACTTAAATACAGTTTTAAATGAAGAGCAAATTGGTGAAATTTGTTTAGAATACAATCTAGATTTCAAAATAGAAAAAGAAATTAATGATGAAAATATTTTAGAAAATATTTTATTTGATGATCATGAAAAAGATTTAAAAATCAGACCAGCAATTGTTACAATTATGGGGCATGTTGATCATGGTAAAACAACACTATTAGATGCTATTAGACAGTCACATGTAGTTGATAGTGAATCAGGTGGTATAACACAACATATAGGTGCATATCAAATTATTCATAATAATAAATATATTACTTTTATTGATACTCCAGGACATGAAATTTTCACAGAAATGCGTGCACGTGGAGCAAATATTACAGATATAGTTATTTTAGTAGTTGCTGCTGATGATGGATTAAAACCTCAAACTCAAGAAGCTATCGATCATGCAAAAGCCGCTGGTGTTGAACTAATTGTTTTTGTTAATAAAATGGATAAACAAGGTGCAAATTATGAAAAAGTAATGAGTCAACTATCTGAACAAAATATTGTTTCTGAAGAATGAGGTGGTAACCACATTTTCATTAAAGGTTCTGCACTTCAAAAAGATGGTATTAATGAATTATTAGATTCAATTCAATTATTAACAGAAATAAAAAATTATCGAGCAAATCCAAATCGTTTTGCTTATGGAACAATTATTGAATCTAATCTAGATAAAGGTTATGGTCCATTAGCAACAATTATTGTACAAAATGGTACATTAAAAAAATCAGATTATATTGTTGCTGGTCAAACATATGGTAAAGTAAGAATGATGTTTGATAGTAATGGAAAAGAATTGCTAGAAGCTTTACCATCTACTCCAATAAAAATTGCAGGTCTTAATGATGTAGCGATTGCAGGAGATAAATTCCTAGTTTTAGAAAATGAAAAACAAGCAAAAGAATTAGCAGAAAAAATTAGAAATAAAAATTCTCGTCTTGAATGAAATAAAGAAAATTCTGCTCTTCGACAACAAATAGAAGACGGATCAATTAAAGATTTAAAAATTATCTTAAAATCTGATGTACACGGCTCAATGGAAGCAATTAAGTCAATGATTGATAAAATCAATATTAAAAAAGCACATGCTAGCATTATCCGTTCAGCAATTGGTGCAATTACAGAAACAGATATTCGTTTAGCAAAAGCATCTAATGCTATTATTATTGGTTTTAATATTTATCCTAATAAAATCATCAAAGATATTAGTGAACAAGAAAAAGTAAAAATTTATACTTATGATATTGTTTATAAACTAAAAGAAGATGTAGAAAAAATGATGAAAGGAAAATTAGATCCTATCATTGTTGAAGAAGTTATTGGTGAAGCTGAAGTTCGAAAAATTTGAAAACATAGCGAAGTTGGAACTATTTGTGGTTGTTTTGTAACTAGTGGAAAAATAAAACGGGGAGCAAAGGTCCGAGTTATTCGTGATGGGGTATTAATTTATAATAGTGAAATCAATAGTATGCAACATGGTAAAAATCCTGTTAGTGAAATTACTATGGGGAATGAATGTGGGCTAACAATTAAAAATTTTAATGATGTAAAAGAAAATGATATTTTAGAAGTATATCTAAATATAGAAAAAGCACAAGAATAGTAAATTATGGCAAATAAAATTAAGTTAGCTCGTTATGAAGAAATAATCAAACAAGTTATTAATAATGCATTAAATTATGAGATTAATAATAAAATTGCAAGAAATGCGACAGTTACGACAGTTGCATTAACAAATGACTTGTCTTATGCAAAAATATACATTGATTGCTTGCATCGCGAAAACATTGCTAAAATAATAGAAAACATTAATAAAATAAAAGGTTTCTTAAGAACGAAAGTAAGTCATACTTTAAATATATATAAGACACCTGAATTAATCTTTCTTCCAGATGAAACAATTGATTATGTTAATAAAATTGATGAATTACTAAAGCAAATCAAGGAAAATTAAATATGGAAAATAAAAGCAAAAAAAGAGTTATTGATCAAATTGAATATAATTTAAGAATTCCATCTTTTTATAAAAGAACTTGGAAAATTATTGCTTATGTTTCTTTACTAGTTTTAGCTTTAGCAGCTGTTCCGATTATTGTAACAAAAGCTCCAACTGATGAATCAATATTAAATGCATTAACTCAAAATTATTTTTTAGCGCAGGCTGCACAAATTTTATCTTATATTTCTTTTGGTTTAATTGTTATACCTTATATTTTTTTAACAGCATGTTGAATAGTAGGTATTGACAATGTAACTAAATCAAAATATTTCCATATGTTCATTTGAATTATTTATTCATTGTCTTCTTTACTATCTATTATTGGAACAATTATTGCTTTTAGAGGATACATTATTATTTAGATACAAAAAGTTATCGCTTAAAACGATAACTTTTTAAATTATTTCTAAGATGAGCCATTACACATAAGAAGATGATGCTTAGTGCTGCTATATTTCTATCCTGACACGGTTCGCCACTTAATATTGTAATGACATTAATATTTTACAAAATTTAATTATTTTTATAAGTTAAAATATACTTGTTGAATTTTAAAATGAAAAAAAATGTTATTTTTGCACTTTCAGCTGCTAAAGAAATTGCTAATGAAATTGAGAATAAATATAATATTCCCATTTCTCCTATTAATATAATACATTTTGCAGATGGTGAAATTTTAGTTAAACCAAATATTACTGTGCGTGGAGAAGATGTTACAATCATTCAATCAATTAATGCACCAGTTAATGAGAATTTAATGGAATTATTAATTGCAATTGATGCAATTAAGCGTTCATCAGCACATAATATTAATGTTATCATTCCATATATGGGTTATTCACGCCAAGACCGTAAATCAAATCCTCATGAACCAATAACTTTTAAATTAATTGCAAATATGTTACAAGTTGCTGGTGCAACAAGAATTGTAACATTTGATATTCACTCAGAACAAACACAAGGTTTTTTTGATATTCCGTTTGATTCTCTACAAGCATCATTATTTTTATTGCATGAATTTATTTCAAAAACTAAAATTAATGACTTTACTGTTGTTTCGCCAGACTATGGTGGAATTAAAAGAGCAAAAGATATTAGTCAAAAATTTAATTTACCATTAGCAATTATTGATAAAAGAAGACCAGCACCAAATGAAGTAGAAGTAACTAATATTTTAGGAGATGTAAATGGTAAAAATTGCGTTATTTTTGATGACATGATTGATACCGGTGGAACAATGATTGCTGCTTCTAAATTATTAAAAGAAAAAGGGGCAAGAACAGTTAATATTCTTGTTACACATGGATTATTCAATAAAGATGCTGAAAATAATTTTAAAAATGCATATGAAAATAATTTCATTAACAATGTTTTTGTAACTAACACAATTTATAAAGTAATGGACTTACCAAATTTACATATTGTAAGTGTTGCTAAACCAATTGCAAAAATTATAGATTTATTTAGTGTAGGCCGAGGATCAATGAGTTGTATTATTAAAGATGACGTACACGATATAATTGCTGAAATTAAAAAAATGTTAAATGATGCAAAATAAACAAAAAATTCGTCAGACAATTGTTGTAGAAGGAAAAAGTGATTTAAATAAAATTAAATCTCTTTTTAATGTAGATATTATTACAACAAATGGATCAGATATAAACAAAGAAAAAATTAATTTAATAAAAAAAATTAATGAAAATAATGGTGTTATTTTATTTTTAGACCCAGATTATGCAGGCGAAAAAATTAGAAAAATAATAACTAATGAATTAAAAACAGTGAAGCATTGTTTTATTGCACCAGAAGATATGGTTAAAGGTAGCAAAAAAATTGGAATTGCAGAAGCCAAAGATGAAGCAATTATAAATGCATTAAATAAGGTTATTGAATTTGATAAATATCAATCTAGTTTGTCATTAAATGAATATAATTCTTTGAGAATAGATAATAAAAATAAAAGAATAAATATTTGTAAGTCTCTAAATATTTCCTATTGTAATAATAAGCAATTATTCAAACGACTAAATATGATGGGGATAAAAAAATCTCAGTTAGAAAGTATTTTAATGGACAATGAAGACTTTTAATTCTCAGTATAAAATCAATGTTCTAGCTACTCCAATAGGAAATATTGATGAAATAACACCTCGCTTTATTAACACAATTAATGAGAGTGATATTATTTTATGTGAAGATACTAGAGTAACAAAAAAATTATTGAATTTATTAGAAATAAAAAAACAATTTAGACTAATAAAATTTGAATTACATAATGAAAATGAAATCATTGATGATGTTATAAAAATGATTCAAAATAATCAATCAGTTTCATTAGTAAGCGATGCCGGATATCCCACAATTAGTGATCCTGGTTACAAACTAATAAATGAATGTATTAATAATAAAATTGCAATTAATGTTATTAATGGACCAAGTAGTGTTCTGCATGCTTTAGTTGGTTCTGGTCTAATTAGCCAAGATTTCTTTTTTTTAGGTTTTATTGGCAAAACTAAAAATGAAAGAAAAAAGAAATTAATTAAATATGCAAATTTTGAAACTACATTTATAATATTTGAAAGCCCACATCGATTAAAAGATTGTTTGTTAGATTTAAAGGAAATTTTAAATCCTAAATCTAAAATATGTCTTGCTCGAGAACTTACAAAATTGCATGAAGAATTTATTTATTCTACTATTGAAGAAATAAATAATCTAATAGCTGATCCTAAAGGTGAATATGTTATTATTGTAAAAAATATTTTAAATCCAAATAATAATTTAAATATTGAAAAAGAAATTATAAAATTAAAGAAATTAAATTATAAAACTAAGGATATTAGTAAAATAATCAGTCAAGAATTTAATATTGATCAACATGAAGTATATAGTCATGTAATTGAAATCAATAATAGGTCTAAATAATAATGAATAAAAAAGCTTTTATTTCAACTCCAATTTACTATGCAAGTGGTAATCCACATATTGGTCATGCATATACAACATTATTAGCAGATGTTTTGTCTAGGTATAAAAAAATGTTAGGATATGATGTATTTTTTGTTACAGGTACAGATGAATTTGGACAAAAAATCCAAACATTGGCAAAAGCAAATAATTTAACTGAACAAGAATTTGTTAATAAAAATTGTGAAAAATTTATTGATTTATTCAATAAATTAGGTATTGAATATAATGGGTTTAGTAGAACGACTAACTCTAGTCACATTAAGACTGTTCAAAAAATATTTAGCCAAATGATAAACAATGATGACATTTATCTTGATAATTGAAATGGTTTTTATTGTGTAAATTGTGAAGAAAATTACACTAAGAGTCAAGTTATTGAAAAAGATGGACAAATGTTTTGTAATGTTGGGCATAAAATTATTGAAAAGAATGAAGAATCATATTTTTTCAAAATGTCCAAATATAATGAATGAATTAATTCTTTTTTAAATGAAAATCCAAATTTAATTTATCCGAATCATAGAGTAAATGAATTAAAAAATAATTTTTTAAAAGATTTAACAGACTTATCTGTATCAAGAACAACTACAACTTGAGGAATTCCTATTCTTGAAAATCCTAATCACAAAATTTATGTTTGAGTGGATGCATTGTTTAATTATTTAACAATCTTAGGATATTTACAAAAAAATGATTTGAATTATCAAAATTTTTGAGCTAATAAAGAATGTGAAAAAATTCACATTATGTCAAAAGAAATTACAAGATTTCATTGTATTTATTGACCAATTTTTTTAAATTCATTGAGTCTAAATTTACCAACTAAAATTTATGCTCATGGCTGAATTGTTACTAAAGAAGGAAAAATGTCTAAATCATTAGGTAATGTTATTGATCCATTTGAATTAATTTCAAATTATAGTAGAGATGCAGTTAGATATTTTTTCATTAAAGAAATTAACCCTATTAGAGATGGCATTTTTAGTAATGACATTTTTATTGAAACAATAAATACAGATTTAGCAAACAACATTGGTAATTTAGTGAATAGAACAATTGGAATGCTAAAAAAATATACAAATGGAATAATACCCAAATATGAAGGTGTTATTAATTCTATTGATGAAAAAATTGAAGATGAAATTTCTAATATAATTAGTAATTTAAAAAATTATGTTGATAATTTTGAATTATATTTAATTTCCGAAAAAACTATTAATCTTGTAAAAATAGCTAATAAATATATTGAAGATTATAAACCTTGAGAATTGTTTAAAAATAATGAATTTAAAAAATTAAATTCTTTATTAAATCACTTATGCCAAATTATAAGATTAATTAGTATTGTTTTAGCACCAGTATTAATTGATGGGGTAGTTAAAATCAAACAGCAAATGAACTTTACAAATGATTTATCTGTCTATCAAATAAAATGAGATTTTCATTTAATTGATGAAATTTGTGTTAATAATCAAAACCCAATTTATCAGCGATTTGAAATAAATAATAACAATGAAGCAGAATAAAACTAAACCAAATCATAATAAAAAGATTGTTTGGAAGATAATAGTGAGTGTATTAACTTTTGGAGCAATTGGTGGATTAATTGTCGGGCTTGCAGTAGATTGAAATTATCCTGATTGAATTTTTATTGCAGGTTCATCAACAATGCAACCATTATTAGAAGAAATTTCTGGAGTATACAAAAAATCAGAAATTTCTGCAAATAGTGGTGGTAGCACATTTGGTATAACTAGCATTGTTACTAACAAAAAAAACATTGGAATGCTATCCAAGGATCCTGATGTTTCAATTGCAGGATTACCTGGTGATCCAAATGTAAATGGACAATATAAAAATGAATGAGAAGAGTTTGGAATAAAAACAGTAACTATTGCTCAAGATGCAATTGGAATAATTTATAAATCTAATGAACAATTAGATATTAACAATGATAATATTCAAAATTTCTATAAAGTGTTTTGTGGAGATAATAACATCACTTTTAAAACATTGATGCCAAATAGTTCAAATAATCAAAACTTCATTCCATTTGCAAGATCAGGTGGTGGACATGAATCGGGAACAGCAGAAGCGTTTGTAAAATATAATGGATTAATTAATGGTTCAGAAACTGAATTAAAAAAAGTGGAAGTTGATGGAAAAGATGTTTGAACAATTTTATCAAATGGTGATTATAATCTTGGCGTCCAACAAACAAATGAATCAAATTTAGAAACTTGAGAAGTAATAAAAAATTACAATGGGTCGAAAATTCCAATATCATATTTAAGTGCTGGATTTATTCTTAATAACTATAATGAAATTACTAAATTTGGATTTAAAGTTGCAACATATGATAATGGGCAACAATTAATTAATTCAAGTACAAATAAAATTGATTCCAAATATAATTGATATAGACCTTTAAATTTGTTGCTTAGAACAAATAATATTCAAAATGAACCGGCTATTTCAAAATTCATAGAATGATTAATTGGAAATTTATTATTTGAAAATTCTGAGGTATCAAAGTGTTTTGCAAATATAGGTTTTGTAAAATGTAATGCAGAAACACTATTAACAATGTTTGAGCAACAAACAAATGATAATATCATTAATCAATTACAAGAATATATAATAAACAATCCTAATTCAAATTATGATGAATTTTTAAAAAATAAAAACATCACTGAGATCAATAATTCATGACAATACTTTTGAAAAGGTGATTACATAATTTATCAAGCTCAAGAACAAGAGCGTTCATCACTACAAAATTATTATGGAGCAATTTTTAAATAGTTATGAAATCTACACATAACAATCAAATAAAATGACAAATATTTTCTAATAAAATTGTCCAATGATTAGGAATAATTGTTTTATGATTAACAGCAATAATGTTTATTGTATTATTCATTTTCATTATCATTAAAAGTGTTCCTGGATTACAAGAATATACATTTAAAGGCATTTTCTTAACTGATCAATTTAATACAACTGATCCAAGCAAACATCAAGTTTCAGTTTGATTGCCATTATTAATAACAATATTAATTGCTATAGGCGCATTATTAATTGCTACTCCTTTAGCATTAAAAACTACTACATTTATTTTTTTTAGAATAAAAAATAAAAAAATTAAAAAAATTTGCAAAATTATTATCGAAATAAGTGCCGCAATTCCTAGTGTTATTTTTGGGTTATTTGCTTATCGTTCTTTAGGCGTAGCGGTCAAAACTGTTTTCCATACTACATTAGCTAATAATTTATTGACAACAATATTTATGATTAGCTTGATGATTATTCCCACCATCACATTACTCTCACTAAATGCATATAATTCAGTAGAAAATGATCTTGTGATGAACTCAATGTCATTAGGTAATAGTAAAACTAAAGCTATTTATAAAATTTTTAGAAAACAAACTAAAAAACAAATTATTGTAGCAATTATTATAGCAGCTGGCCGTGTAATTGGTGAAACAATGGCTGTTTCTATGATTCTATCTTCAGAAAATTATAATGAAGTTTTTAATAATGGGTTTATTGCAATATTAACATCTTCTTTAAGACCATTAGGGGCTGTTATTTCTAAAGGGATGTTTGCTGAAAATGGTGGAGAAGCTTTTAGAGGATTATTATTTGCATTTGGAATAATAATGCTTTTATTTGTTTTAATTCTAAATTTATTTGTAAGCATAGTAACAAATGAAAAATATACCTATAAATTTCAAAAAATTAATTTATTCTTAAACAAAATAGGTGAACTGATTTTATACATTCCAAATCAAATGTGAAAATTATTTACAATTGGAAAAGAAAAAAAACAAACTCTAACATTAGAAAATTTACAAACTGAAAAATCTAAATATATTATTGAATGAACAAAGAATAATAAGCTTAATAAAATTTACGATTATTATAAACTATGATGAGAATCGGTTGATGTAGTAATCGTTTTCTCAGCAATCGGATGGATTGTATTAGATGTAATTATTAATGGATTGTATTCTTGTAGCTTACCAACTTCAACAATATTTATGTATAGTAAAAATACTACTGGTCAAGCATTTATAAACACATTATTATTAATTTTATTAACAATTATTATTTGCTTTCCAGTTTCTTTATTAATTGCAATTATTTTAAATGAGTACGCTAAAGATGGTATTATCAAAAGATCAATGTTATTCTTTATTGATTGTATTGGAGCTACTCCATCTATTATTTTTGGGATGTTTGGATTAATTTTATTTATTGAAACATTTCAAATTACTCCTGGAGGAGCAATGGGAAACTCATTGCTAGCTGGATCGCTAACAATGGTATTAGTTGTACTACCAACATTTACAAGAATGAATCAACAAGCATTACAAAGCGTTCCACAAACAATTAAATTAAGTGGATATAGTTTAGGTAATAGCAAATGATATGTAATAAGAACTTTAGTTTTACCACATGCATATCAAGGTTTATTATCATCAATTGTTTTAACAATTGGAAGAATTTTAGCTGAAACTGCGCCTCTTTATATTACAGCTGGATTATCATCTGCTTCTACAATTGCATTAATGAATCCAAGTCAAACTCTTACAACAAGAATTTATGCGCAATTAAATGGTAGCAATTCTATTAATAGCATTAATATTATGTATGAATCTGCATTCATTGCTTTGTTATTAATTCTTATGATTATTCTAATTAGTTATTTAATAATTCCTAATTGGAATGATATTAAAAATAGTATTAAAGAAAAATTCCAAATTGCAAAAATGCTGTGAAGTCAAAGAAAACATGATTTAAATTTAGAAAAATATAAAACACAAATTATTGGCAAAACATTATATTTAACAGAAGAACAAGCAACTAAAATTAATGTTAATGATAAATATTTATGAAGATATAAAGATGAATTTATCAACACCCAAATTATTAGTGAAAATAAAATGTTAAAAATGCAAAGAAATTTTAGATATATGTCTAATCTAAAATAAAATTACTTTATATAGGTATTCCAATGAATAATAAAGAAGAAAAAATTTATCAATTAAATGATGCAAATGATTCTGAAGAGTATAAAACTAGAGAATTATTTATTGAATTGCGAAAATTACCAATTTTAAAAAAAATATTTAAATATCTTTCTTTAAATAATGATGAAAAGAAAAAAATATTAAATTATAAATTATCCGAACGAAAAAAAATAAATGAAATAAATGACCAATTTAATCCAAAAAATGTTTTTGAAGTTAAAGATTTTAATCTGTGATATCTTAACGGAAAAAAACAAGCATTGTTTGATATTAACATTAATATCAAACGAAATAAAGTTATTGCATTAATTGGACCAAGTGGTTGTGGAAAATCAACGTTTTTAAGAAATTTAAATCGTATGAATGATGAAATAAGTGGTTTGTATCATAATGGTCAAATTTATTATGATGGTGGAATAAATATTTGATCTAAAAAAATGGATATTCTTGAGTTAAGAACTCAAGTCGGAATGGTGTTTCAAAAACCAACACCATTCGCTATGAGTATCTATGACAATATTGCTTATGGGCCAAGATCACATGGAATAAAAAATAAAGAAGTTCTTGATGAAATTGTTGAACAAGCTTTAAAAGATACGGCACTTTGAGATGAAGTTAAAGATGAATTAGATCGATTAGGAACAGATTTGTCTGGTGGACAACAACAAAGATTATGTATTGCAAGAATTATTGCTATGAGTCCTAAAATTATTTTAATGGACGAACCAACTAGTGCATTGGATCCCATTGCTACATCTAAAATTGAAGAGCTTATTTTAAAATTAAAAAATAAATATACAATTGTTATTGTTACTCACTCAATGGCACAAGCACAAAGAATCAGTGATGAAACAGCTTTCTTTTATAAAGGTAGATTAGTTGAATTTGGTTCAACAAGACAAATATTTACAAGACCTCAAAACAAAATTACAAATGATTATATTTTAGGCAAAATGATTTAGGAGATAAA
>CAMWTZ010000005.1 GCA_947177385.1 uncultured Mycoplasmataceae bacterium | reverse complement strand
CCCCCCCTTTTTTTTTTTCAAGCAGAAGACGGCATACGATATCATGCCTAGTCTCTTGGGCTCTGTGATGTGTATAAGAGAGAGATAATAACTTGACAGTTCAACCATGACAATCAAATATAGTTGCAATGGTTTGCACGCCATTAATTCTTATACTTATGTGTTTCCTATTTCATAAATTTATCAAACAACTTTTCTTTGCATTACAATTAGATAATCAGCAAAGAAATATACAAATCGTTTCTTTTATTCCAATAATTAATAATTTTATTTTCATAAGAAATAATCTAAATACAAACAAAAAATAAAATAGATATTTTTAATAAAATAAAAAAATAATTATCAATTTGTTAATTATTATCTAAAACATAATTTTTATGTATAATTATTAAGTGTTTATTGGAAGTATAGCTCAGTTGGTTAGAGCACACCCCTGATAAGGGTGAGGTCGGTGGTTCGAGCCCACTTACTTCCACCATATTTTGGGGGCTTAGCTCAGTTGATAGAGCATCTGATTTGCACTCAGAAGGTCGTGGGTTTGACTCCCATAGCCTCCACCATTTTAAAATAGTACCACTAGACAATTTGTCTAGTGGTTTTTTATTGTTCTAGATAAATAATATAATTAATAAATTTACTATTTTTAGTGCATTATACTTGCATTATTATTATTATTATAGAATTATTAAATGTTATTTAATAAATTAATGAAAAATTAAAATGGAATAGAATACAAACAAATTAGGGTTTGTTCCTACAAAAATGATACAAAAGAAACAATTGAATTTTGAATGGAAATCAACAA
Source organism: uncultured Mycoplasmataceae bacterium (assembly GCA_947177385.1). Lineage (GTDB taxonomy): Bacteria > Bacillota_I > Bacilli_A > Mycoplasmatales > Mycoplasmoidaceae > Ureaplasma. The sequence goes on along the minus strand of CAMWTZ010000005.1, from coordinate 21,882 downwards.
CGACCATAGAATATCAATCTATGATTACAATTTAATCGAGGACTAATATGAAAAAGTTTTGAATGATACTTTGAAAAATAATTAAAGCAATATTATATGTAGCAATGGTAGTAATAACAGTTGGAATGATAACAATGTTTGTGAGGGATTTAACAGACGATGACTAAAGACGAATTAATAAGAATTGAAAACAAAGTTGATATTAATTCAGTTCAATTAGGGTAATGAGTAAAAATCAATGGAACAATCACAATTGATGATACAACCAAAGAACATTTAGTAGTTGTAGAAAAATTAGTTGTTCTAGAAATAAAAATAACAATCGACAAGAAATACCAAGCATAGATGATGAAATCAAAACAAAAAGCAAATATTTAGAAAGATTGAATAAATTATGAAATTAAGGAAAAAAATATTAATGAGTTTAGGGATAGTAGGATTAGCAAGTGCTGTTACTGTTCCAACTGTAGTGATGAGTAGTTGTAATTCAACTAGTAATGAAAATAAAAATGTTATAAGCAAAAAAGTTATTATTCGTTGTGGTTCATCAAGTGAACCAAACTATGCTATGTCTTATGCTATATTCGATGAAAATGATATTCTAGAAAAAAAAGTATATACAGATGGTAGTAATGGATATAAATTAACTTTAAATGATTTAAAAACAATGTCTAATTTACAAAAACAAAACAAGAATGTTTTTTATTTCACAACGTTTGATAAAACCAAATTAACACTGTCTGAATATATGGAAACTTATTATTCTTATTTTGCTTAAAAAAATTCATTCTCATCCCAAAATAGATAATTAAGTTAAAAGAATATAAAATATTTCAACAACGTAAACGTTACGAGCACAATAAACAAATGGACAAAAAATTAAAATTTTATAAAGGATAAAATATGAAAGAAAAAGTAAAATACTCTTTATGAGGAACAGGATTTTTAGCAGCAAGTGCTGCAATCTTAATTCCAATTTCAATTACTATAGCAGAAAGTAAAAAAACCATCACCAATTGATGTTAATTTCATTTATTCAACAACAGACGTAACGCAAAGAACACAAAAATTAATTTTAAATTCTTATTCTGTTGTTAAAGATGGTAAAGAACAAGAAACATTAGATGTTAATTACATATTAACTATCGATGATATGAAAAAAATGGTAGAAATCGAAACTAACAAACAAGCAGATTTCTATTTTTATGAAAATTCATTGAATAGTAAAAAACTAAATTTTAATGAATTCTGATCTGCATATAATTTAATTATTTGAAACAACAATCAATAACTTTAAAATTGCTGCCATTCTTTCAACTGTAATAATGAGTAGTTGTAGTTCTACTAATAGTAAAGAGGAAAACAAAAATGAATAATAAAATAAAAAATCAAATTAAAGATTGTACTCAAAATATAATAAATTTAATAAAAGAAATAAATAATATACAGATAAAAATAAATCATTTAGAAATATTAAAATCAAAAAAATGGATATGTTAGATGTTTATAAAGCAAGAATAAATGTTGAGTTAGAGGAAATTAAATAAAAGCACATAAAGAGTGTTTGGAGCACTCTTTTTTGTTTGTTAATAAATTTATTTAGATATAAATAAAATATTGTTGAAAACACATTTGTATTTTCTTTTTTTCTTTTAATATTTATTTTATTTAGTCTTATATATTATTTTATATACTCTACTGTGATAATTTTCAAAGATACAAATAAATAGGTTAGATTATGAAATTAATTAAAAAATTATTATTAACAATAAGTATAACAAGTGGATCTATAGCATCTATTATTTTTCCTACAATATTAACCAGCTGTAACAATAAAAATGAAAGTAGTAATAAAAATGAAATAAAAGAAGTAAATATAAATTATGAATATGAAACAATAAAAAAATAATAGTTTTTTAGGTGGTGGTTTTATAACTACAACAAGTATATGTATGAAAATTACTAGTTATCGTATTAATGAGGAAACTAGATATTTATCAATAAATCAACAACCAATTATTGGTAGAAGTTTAATAAGCAAACTTAAATCTTTAGAAGAAAAGAAAAAATATAAATTTACATTTGGTTCATCCAATATAACATTGACAGATTTTTATTTAGAAAATGAAAAAATGATAAATAAATATTAAAAATGTTTCATTTAAAGTAATCTTTTTAAATATATGAGCTTAAATCTAAAATAAATTAAATAGATTAGTTCTATAAAAATATAAAAAATTAAAAGAACTGAATAATGATATTTCTAATTAGATAAATATTAGATAAAATTATTTTAAAGTTTCTAAATATATTTAACAGATAACTCATGAATTATTACAATTTAAAACCTTGAATTCAACAATACTTAATTAATAAAAAATTTAATGATTGAACACCTATTCAATCTGAATTTTTAAAAGAAATTAAAAGTAATAAAAATCTAATTGGTATTAGTCCAACAGGTAGTGGAAAAACATTATCTTTTTTATTACCAATTTTAAATAAGATTGATTTTAATAAAAAAGAATATCAAGCTGTGATTGTTTGCCCTACACGTGAACTTGCCCGGCAAATTGAAGGTGTAATTAATGAAATAAAAATATTTAACAATGAATTAAGAACCACTCTTTGAATAGGTGGAGTAGATTTAGATAAATTAATTAAACAAGCAAAAACAAGCAATAATCCACAAATTATTATTTGTACACCTAAAAGATTTCTTGAGGTAAGTGATAATATTCCTAATTCCAAATTTAATCAACTATTAGCATTTGGTTTAGATGAAGCTGATATGTTATTAGATTTGAACTTTATGAAAGAAATTAAACAAATTTCAAATAGATTAGAATTAGAATCAAAAGATATTTGAAAATTTGCTACAAGTGCAACTTTGCATAGTCTTTTAAATAATGAATTAAGACAAATTTATAAAAATATTAAAGTAATAGATTTAAATAATAATGATGTTATTTATAACAAAATTAAACATTATCTTGTTAAAACACAAGATAAGAATCATGCATTAGCAGTTTTATTACAAAAAATAAATCCATACTTTTGCATCATTTTTGTTAATACAACTAAGAAAGCGGATGAAATTTATAAAATGCTTCTGCAACAAAACCATCAAGTAATTAATTTACATGCTGGTTTAAAAACACGGGAAAGAAAAAACAATTACAAAGAAATTAAGAGATTAAATTATCAATATGTTGTTGCAAGTGATTTAGTGAGTCGTGGTTTGGATATTGATGGAGCAAGTCATGTTATAAGTTATGATATGCCACAAAATAGTCAATGGTATATTCATAGAGCTGGACGAACAGGACGAAGTAAATATATTGGAGAATCTTATATACTATATAATCCAAATGAATTTGAAACTCTAAATAAACTTAGTTGTTTAAAACTTAGTTTTATTAATTGTCAAATCAAGAATAATAAATTAGTAGATGCTAATATTAGAGTTAATCGAAAAAAGATTTCAAATACTGAACAAGATTTAGAAATCAAAAAAACAATTAACATGGCAAATAAAAATATTAAACCGGGTTACAAGAAAAAATTAAAAGAAAAAATTAAAAAAATAGAGCAAAAATATAAACGTCGACATATTGAAAAATTAGTTAAAGAACAAAGAAAAAAAGAATATTATTCAAAAAAATCTTTTTAAGATAAAATTAAAATATTCTGCGTGTCAAACATTGTAATATTATTCTCCTTAAAAATATTACTTTGTTTGGACATTATTTAATATTTATTTGGAGAAATTAATTATGGCAATATCAAGTGCTAAAAAAAGTGAATTAGTAAATAAATTTGGTGGTAGTTCCATCAATACTGGTAAAGTTGAAGTTCAACTTGCAATTTTAACTGAAGAAATTAATGCATTAACAAAACACATGATTGATAACAAAAAAGATAAAATTTCTAAACGTGGTTTGTATATTAAAGTTGCAAAACGTAAAAATTTACTATCTTACTTAGAAAGAAATGATATTGAACGTTACCGAACAATTATTAAAGAATTAAACTTACGTGGTTAGTGAACAAAAAATAATTATTTACAATAAGTTTTATAAATTAGATAAAAATACAAGTAAAGCTTATTTTCATAATAACGGTGAAGCATTAAACAGTGATCGTGTAATTACTATCACAGATGCGATTTTGATGTCGCATATTAATGCAAAAAGCCGTTTTTTTACTTTTTTGACAAACTTTTTGTTTTATAACAATGATTTTCGAAAACAAAAATCATTATCGGAAAATAAAGTAAACCGTTTTAGAATGCTTAACAATATTTTGCTATGGGGTAGCATTATTGGTTTAATAATTTGTTTAATCTTTGGAATTGCTATTCCAATTTTTAATGCAGCGGCTGACTCATTACAACTTGTTCAAGGTAATTTTACAGGTAGTGTAATAGCTAATAACAAAATTATTGGATGAGTAATTGTTCAAGATAATATGATTAATGTTTCAAATTCATTAATGTCTAAATTAAATAGTTTAACAAGTACAAGTGACTACGATGCATTTTTTAATGCTAATAGTGATCTAAGTTGATTCAAATATTACATTGAACAATATTTTGGACCAAGATATAATGTCTTTGGAATCGATGCATTGATATCTTTTAGAGATTTTTTATCAACTCATGTTTTTAGTGAATTTAAGTTTGTCAATTTTACAGAAGAATTTCAAGCTTTAGCATATTTTAAAATGGTAATTCAAACAATTGAGATTGGTGAGATTGGTGGAAATATCAATTCTATTATCAATAGTTGAAATGGTTTAATGTTTACTAAATTACCATCAAGTAATATCTTTTATGGATTAGATATGAATAGTATTTGTTTAACTGAAAACAAATCATCTCAAGCATTATTAGTTCCAAAAATTTGAGAAGTTTGGTTTAAAGATCCAAGCGTTATTGTTCCACTTGTTTTTACATTAATTTTTATTTTTATTGTTGTTGCTAACTACTATATTTTAAGAAAAAATAAAGTTAAATATTACAACATGAATATGTATGAATATTTAGCTAAAAAAGCGGGATTTATTAAAAAATATCATTTTTTCTTAAATAAAATAGTTTTTTTAAATAACAAAATTAATGAACTAAAACATAACATTATATTAAACTTTGATAGTTTGGGAAGTGCTGATGTTTACAATATTTTGAGATTACTAAACTATTTATATAGCACAGTAGAATCAATGAATATTGTTTTAGTGTGCAAATATAGTGATGAATGAAAAACACAATTAGATAAACTAAGCAAAGAAGATACACGAAATTTAAGAATTGATATTGTGAATAATAATCTTGTCAATGAATGAACAGATAATTTAAAAAATAATAATCAATCTTTTGATTTAAAAGCTGTTGAAGCACAACAATATTATAATTATGTTCAAAATTACTTAAGACAATGAAATAATATTAATGAACGTGACTTACTTGCAAAATTAAGTCATAGCTTTACTCGTCAATTTAAACGAAGTAAATTAACTAAAGAACAAGAAACGTTAATTATTAATGAAATATTAAAAAATAAAGAATTTCAAGATTTAAATAACCAAACATTTAATTTACTAAAGATTTTTGCTAAAACAAGAAATTGACAATTATTTAAATTAATGGAAAAAATAATTAATAAAAATGATGAATAATATCTTGCAGTTATGACGCACAAAATATAAACGAAAAATTATTCGTAATTCTTTTATACGTCAATCATTAATAAGAAAAAATAAATTATATATAAATAATGAAGAAACAAAAATTAAAGTTTGTTGATTGAAAAATAATAGTTATATTAAAGATTATTTGTATAATTATAATGAAATTAATTATCATCTCTGTTTTTTAATTAATTTACAAATAAATTGATCTTCATTTAATTTGAAATCTAAATTTGATTTAGTAATTGTTGGATTAAATTGAATTGTGCAAAAAACTTATTATAGTTTTCCAACAAATAAAATAATTGAATTTGATAAGGTGTGTCATGTTTTTTTGTTAACACCAGGAACAATTGAGAATTACGATATAAAAATTGGAAATCGCTTTTGTCCAATGTATAAACCAATTTCATAAGGATAATAATTTATATATGCCACGTAAACATTTAATTGCTGCATCCATTAATAAAAAACAACAACAACAATCAAAAATTTCACTTAAATGTATTAGAGAAATTAAAGCGGCTGTTAAAGTTGGTGGTCCAAATCCAGATGCAAACCCGAGATTAAAAGTTGCGATTGCTCGAGCTTTACAAAATAATTTAAGTCGTGATACTATTACAAGAAATATTAATTCAAATAAAGATAGTGAATCATTAAAAGAATTATATTATGAAGGTTATGGACCAAAAGGACTTGCAATCATTATTAAAGCATTAACAGATAATGAGCAAAGAACAATTAGTAATCTAAGAGGATATTTCTCAAAATTAAAGGGTGAAATATCAAAACCAAATAGTGTGATGATGTTATTTAATGAATATGGTCAAATTATTTTAGATAAAACAAATTTGGATGAAGATAAAATTTTGCAATTAACTTTAAATTATGAAATTGTTGATTTAATTGAAGACGAATCGGCTTTTGAATTATTAACTGATAAAAAAGACTTCTTAGCAGTTAAAGAAATATTTGATTCAAATCCTGAATATAAAATTTTAGATGCATCAATTAAATATATTTCAAGTAGCTTAGTTGATATAACTGAAGATGATGATAAACTATTAACTCGTTTTATTGATTCGTGTGAAGATGATGATGATATTCAATGAGTTGTAACTAATGTTGGAAATATTATTTAAATAAGCAAATAATAAATAAAAAGTGACTAATCAATTGGTCACTTTTTATTTATTTAATATTAATGAATTATTCTGCTATTTCACTATTAGATGTTTTATTTTTGTTACGAATTCGAACATGTGAAAGAGACTTAATTGTTCTAGCAGATACTCTAAGTGTCACAATTGAACCATTAGCATCACGAACACGAATTTTTTGCAAATTCACATTTCAAACACGACGTGAGTGATTCATAGCATGAGAACGTTTGTTACCAGTTAGAGGACCTTTAAGTGTTAATTGATCAATTCTTGACATTTTAAAATCCTTCTGCAGACTACATAAAACAAAATAATTATACCATATCCCTAATGAATAAATAATAAATAAATTAGGATAAATGTATAGTAAAATGGAATAAATGTATACTATTTATCCTATATAAATAGGATTTTTTGTATAAATTACTATTATTAAAAAATTCAATTTAGAATATAGGAAAATCATGAAATCATTTGGTATTAGAATGTGAATTAATATGATTCACGGTGGTGAACAAATTCTTTCTGTTGAACAAAATCATATTAATAATTTAAATGTTTTTCCTGTTCCTGATGGTGATACCGGTTCTAACATGTACACAACAATTAGTGGTGGATTGATGTGTGTGGACGAAGAAAAATATCAAACATTTGAAAGCTATGCAAAAATTTTAACTAAAAGTATGTTGATGAATGCTCGGGGAAATTCTGGAGTAATTTTTAGTCAAATTTTTCGTGGATTTATGAGTAATTTTGATACTATCCAAGAAATTAATGTTGATTCATTAAAAGAATCTTTTAGATTAGCTAAAGAAACAGCATATAAATCTGTTAATGATCCAGTTGAAGGAACAATATTAACTATTATTCGTGAGATAGCTGAAAACATTAGTAAAAAAGAATATAACGAAATTGAAGAATTATTTAATGATGTAATTTTATTTGGTCAAAAATCTTTAGACAATACTCCGAATCTATTAGTTGAATTGAAAGAAGTTGGAGTGGTAGACTCTGGTGGTTATGGATTATTAGCATTTTTAAAGGGAATGAATGCAGCGCTTAATAATTCATTGGATGCCTTGATCAATGAAATTAAAGATAAAAATAAGTCAGAAGATTCTGCATATATTGAAGAAAATCATGAATTTTTTAGCAATAAAAAGGATGAAGGATTTGGATATTGTAGTGAAGTTATTATCAATACTGAATTAGAAATCAATCCATATAATAATAATAATAAGGCAAAACCTACTATAAAAAGTTTAAAAAACAGATTACAAAATTTGGGTGATAGCTTAGTATTTGTTCAACATGAAAATTTAATTAAGATTCATATCCATACTATGTATCCTTACAAATTGCTTGAATTAGGGCAAAAATATGGTGAATTTGAACGTATAAAAATAGAAAATATGACACTACAATGAAAAAATAAAATGGAAAGTAGTAGTGATAATAAATTTGATGATTTCCAAGAAGGAATTGGAATGTTGATGACTGTACCAACTGAAGAAATTGGTAATATTGTAAAAACAGATTTTGGAATAAGTGAAGTAATAATAACAGAAAATAATTTAGCCCCTAATGTTTCACAGTTTTTAGATGCTGCATTTGCAATAAAACGTAAAAATGTCATTATCATCACAGATGATTCTAATTATGTAATTTCTGCTAAAGAAAGTGAAAGAAATCAAAATAAAATCACAATAAAAGTTATTCCAAGTAAAAATTTAATTGAAGCGATGGTGTGTGCAGCAATGTTTGATAATACAAAATCGCTGACTAGAAATATTTTTGAAATGAACAATCAATTAAGAAAAATTGATTCTGCTGTTATTTCAATTGCAAGCAAAAATGTTAAATACAAACATCTTGAAGTTAAGAAAAATGATTGAATTGGAATAATTGATAAAAAAGTTATTACATCTAATAATGATGAATTTACAACTTTAAAGTTGACATTAGATAAATTAATTAAAAATAATAAATTTGATTTATGTTTTATAGTACGTGGTAAAAATACAACAGATCAAGTTATTAAAGAGTTTGAAGATTATGCTTTAATGCAATATGGTCTTGTGTGTGAGGTTAGAGATGGTAACCAAAAAACATATAACTATTACATAGGATTACAATAATGAAATTAATTGTTGACGTAATGGGTTTTGAAAATGAATTGAAAGAAGCAACAATTGCTTGTGAAACTTTTCTAGCAAAACATCATGATGTAAAAATTATTTTAGTAGGTGATGAACAAGCAATAAAAAAAGAAATTAATAAATCAAAATTTTATAGTTCTTTTTCAATTGTGAATGCTGAAAATTTTATTTCACAAAATGATACTGTTTTAACAGCACGTCGAAAAACAAATACATCGATGGAAATATCTTGTAATCTATTAAAAGATAAAAAAGGTGATGGATTTTTAAGTGCTGGAAATACATCAGTGTTTGTTTATTTAACATATAGCATAATTGGATTGATGCCGGGAATAGATAAAATTGGATTGATGCCATCAATTCCGAGTATTGAAAATGGACTATTAAATATGATTGATGTTGGAGCGTCATTGGATGTCAATGCACGAGATTTATACAAATATGCATTAATAGCAAATGTGTACGCAAAACAAAGAGTTGCTAACCCCCGTATTGGGATACTTAATATTGGAACTGAAAGTCATAAAGGTCATGCACTTCAACGTGAAGTTAATGAATTACTTATGCAAAATAAAAAAATTAATTATATTGGATTTGTTGAATCTAATAATATTTTAAATAATGTTGCTGATGTAATTGTTACAGATGGATTTTCTGGAAACATTGCTTTAAAAGCATGTGAAGGATCAATTAAAACATTTTCTAAAATAATTAAACAAGAATATAAAAAACCACAAAATTTATTTGCTGCATTATTATCTAAAAAATTGTTCAAAAATATTGCAAAGAAATTTGATTACAAGAATCATGCAGGGGCATTTGCAATGGGATTAAATCAAATATGTGTTAAAACGCATGGAAGCGCTGAAAGAAAACAATTTTATAGTGCATTGGAAATGTTATATTCATGTGTAAAAAATAAAATAATTGAAAAAATAAAAACTGAAATTAAAGAACATGTTAAATAAAAATAATTTTAAAAATAATGAATGATTGCCAAAATTAAAAGAAATTATGGCAAAATTCGATCTAGAACCAAAAAATGTTCAAAAGTATCTCATTGCTTTTACACATCCGTCTTATAGTCATGAAAATTCATTAGATTATAATTATGAGCAATATGAATTTTTGGGAGATTCAGCTATATCTTGAGTAATAACGAAATTTTTATTTCATTTTCTTAAGTCTAATGAAGGTGAAATGTCAATTACTAAATCAAAATTAGTTTCATCAGATATATTATCTAAAGCAACTCAAATTATTGGTCTTGATCAACTAATTATTGTTGGTAATGGATTACAAGACATTTCAAAAAAAATTATGGAAAATATTTTTGAATCTTTCATTGGAGCAATTGCTGATGATCTAGGTATTGAATATACTGAAAAAATTATTAAAAAATGTATTATTGATCGTTATTTAAATAATGAAATTCAAGTTTCTAAACCATATAAAACATTGATCCAAGAAGCACTGATCCGAGGAAATAAAAGTGAAATACGCTATGTCCTAGAAAATAGTAACCAAGATGAAATTAAATACGTGAAATTAATTTATGATAATTGTATATATGGATATGGCAAAGGTGAAACTCAAAAAATTGCTGAAGAAGATGCAGCAAGAGATGCTTATATAAAAATTACTAAATAAATAAGGTATATTATGTCTATAAAATCGAAAACAGCAAAAAAAATTGGATTAATTACTGCAATTTCAATTTTTGTTAGTTCGCTTATAGGAATTGGTATTTTCTTTAAAAATAATACTGTTTTTAAAGAAAATAATGGAAATCCTTATGGTGTATTAATATCTTGAATTGTTGCTTCAATAATTTCCTTATTAACAGCATTTAGTTTTGCTGAAGTTGGTTTTAATCATCGAAATGGAGCAGGGCTTGGTGGAGCTACAGAAAGAATGTATGGGAAAAAAGCAGGAAGATTCATTTCTCTAAATAATGCATTCTTTTATTGAGGAATATTAAACCTATCATTAGCAATATTTGCTGCAGAATCACTTGTAAAATTGTTTTATATAAATCAAGAAAATATACCATTAGAATTTCATATGGCATATGTAATGTTAATTGCGCTTGCCTTGTTGTTCATATTTGTTATCTTCAATTATTGATCAATGAAATGATCTGGTAGATTTCAAGTTATCTCAACAGTTATAAAATTTATTCCATTAATTATGGTAGGTATGGCAGGAATTATTTATGGTTCAATTCATACAAATCTTACTCTTTTTGATCCAAGTAACGCTAATAATTCATTTAATCAAATAAGTATTGAAGGAATATTAGGATCTATTCCAAGTATTTTGTTTGCATATGATAGCTTTGTTGGAGTTGCTTCTTTGAAAGGAGAATTAAAAAATCCAGAACGAAATGTTCCTTTAACAATTATTTTAGGGATGGGGATTTGTGTCTTATTCTATATTTTTATAACAATTGGACAAATCATGGTTTCTCAAGGAATTGCTCAAAATGTTTTTAATACAATTTTTGAAAATAATTTAGCATTAAAAAATGCTTTCACAATTATTATGTCTGTTTTCATTTTTGTTTGTGTATTAGGAACTCTTAATGCACTTTGTATTGTTGGATTACGAGTTTTTACTTTTTCAGTAGAATATAGAATCATCTCGGGCTATTGATGATTGAATAAATATGTTGATGGAACAAATAAACCAGGGTTGTTGTTAAGTTTTATTATTTATGGATTCTGATGAGTTGCTTTGTTAATTCCATCAACAATTATGAATAGTGATATGATTGTTGATGGTGTATCAAACTTTCCAACATTATTTATGTTTGCGGTTTATGCAACTTTAATATTAAAGGCGTGGATTAATCGATTTACTAAAAAAATCCATACTGATAAAATGCCAGGATTTGTTTGAATTGCTCCAATTGCAGTTTTTGGGTGTTATTTAGCATTTGGTTATCAATTTTTTTGAAATTTTAGTACAAGAATTTTTCTTGGATTAGCTGGAAAAATTAGTCTAGATCCTTATCCATGAGGATTATTTGTTAGAGCAACTGGAATTGAACCAATCTATGCTGCAATTGTCTTTTTTGTTATGCTAATAATATTTATTACATTTCCATTTGTAAATGATTGTTTAATTAAGTTAAAATATAAAAAGAATAATGTGAATAAAAAATTATTTAAAGAATTGATTATTTAATGCGAAAAAACGTAATTTTAATTTGTGAAGAGTGTCTATCACGCAACTATCATACAAGTAAAAATCCATACTTACAAAATCGTTTAGAGTTACGTAAGTTTTGTTCTACTTGTAATCAATATACATTACATAAAGAGAGTCGTTAATTATGAAAGATAAAGTTAAACGTCGTCGAATTGTAAGTTCTCGAAAAATTAAAAATATTTTAAATGATCAAAATTACACTTCTCAATCACATCAACAATATGAATTAGAACGTGAAAAAATACTTTTAGAAGAAAAACAACAAGCAATTGATAAAATTGTTAGTTTACAATTAAAATTAAAAGTTGTAAAAGAAAAAAGTAAACAATTAAATTACGATTTTCTAAAAAATAAACGAAATGAATATCCTTCTTCAAAAGAATTTTATGTTGCTTATAAAGAAGTTAAACAAAAACGTAAAGTTGTTATAAATGGCATAAAAAATGAATTAAAAGAAGCAAAACAAAATTATATTCAAAATTATGAAACATTTGGTTTTAAAATTCGTCGATGATTTTTTGGAATGGGAAAAGAATTTAATCGTGTTACATGATTAGATAAAAAATCAGTTTTTACTAATTTAATAATTGTTGTAAGTATCTCTGTTTTTTTAGCAATCATTTTTCTAATAATAGATATTATATTTAGTCTTTTTTAAGGAGCAATTATGAATAATAAAGTATCAAAATCTTCTACAATTGAATTTCAAGAACAACCTAAATGATATATAGTTACTGTTATTAGTGGTAATGAAGACTCTGTTGTTAAAAACTTAAAGGGTAAAATTGCCTCATATGGCTACAATGATTCAGTTACTGATATTAGAGTAGTTAAAGAAAAAGTAATAACTATTGAAGATTATCCAGCAGACAAAGCGCCATCTAATGTTGGAAGAAATTCAAAAAATATTCAATGAAAGACTATTGAAAAAAACGGAAAAACTATTTATCAAAAAATTAGAACAGAAGATCGTAACAAATTTGGTGGTTATATTTTCATTAAAATGTTTATGGATGATAAAATTTGATTTATTATTCGTAACACACAATTAGTAACTGGAATTATTGGATCATCAGGAAAAAATACTAAGCCAATTCCAGTAAGTGATGAAGAAATTGAAAAAATTCTAAATCATAGTGAATATAATATTGAAGATATTAATGACTCTCATCCTCAAATTAACAAAATATATGATAATGATGAAGATGGTTCAATAGTTATGGAATCCGTTGTTTATACAACAGATTTGGTTGTTGGTGATGAAGTTCGTGTTATTGGTGGAAATACACTTGGTGAAGAAGGAACTATTATTGCTCTAAATAATACTAAAGGTGTTGCAACTGTTAAAATGGAAATTTTTAATCGAACAACAACAATTGAAATTCCATATTCAAATCTAGAAAAAATAAATTAAATATAGCTTTTATATGAATTATCAGATTACTACGTTTGTTAATATTTTAATTTTGTTATCAATGGCTATCGGTGCACCTGCACTTGTGATAAGTTGTTTAGCAATTTTTAATATAAAAATTAAAAAAGAATGAAAAGTATATCTATATGCATTTACAGCTGGATTGTTAATTATTTTAGGAACTGTTGGTTTTATTAATGAAGCAATAATGCACTCAAAAGAAAATTTTGTTAATGATTTAATAGGTGAACATTCTCATGAGGCATTAAGTGTTATAGATACATTACAAATTATTGGTGTAGTAGCAGGTGGAGCAATTATCGGAACAACAATCACAATCCTAAGTCGATATATTTTTACAAAAATTGTTCATAAAAATACAAATGCCGGATCAGAAAAATGTTTGGGTATTCATGAATCACATATAAGTCATAATCATAATGATTTTATTTTTAATGAATCAGATATTGATAATAAGAAACAAAAATGATTACCTGTCTTATTATTATGTGCTCATCGTTTAATTGATGGAATTGCTTTAGGATTTATGGCAAACACTGGTACGAATACTGTTGCAGGATTTGAAAATTGAGGAATGATAATTATTTTCATTGTTCATTTAATTCCTACTACTTTAGTAATTTATTTAATTCAACTAGACGTGCAAAATAACCGTCGTTGAAAAGCACTACTTATCTCTATTCTATTGTTATTTATAATGATTCCATTTACTATTTTAGGTGGATTTTTAATTAATAATATTCAATCAGTATGATGATTAATGCCATTATTTTATTCAATTAGTGGTACTCTTATGACACTTGGTGGAATATTAGAAGTTATTCCAGAATTTATTCATATGAGAAATGCAAAAATATCTGAATGAATTTGAATTGTTGTTTGATTAAGTGCAGCAATAATCTTATCAATTATTTTATTAATAATACATTCACATTAACTTTACTTATTAATTTTATTTATTCTTTAAAACAAATTGCAACTGCAACTGCAATTTGTTTTTCATATGAAATTGATAAAAATAATTTATAACCAGGTAAGTTACAAATTGGTGCTTCATTAGTAAATTTAATTGAAATATCTTGAATATTGAATTGGTGATTTGTAGCTTTAATTATTGCTTCTTTTAAGGATCATATTCCAGCATAATAATGAGGGGTAATTTGTTTGTTATCTCTAACAATTTGATACTCTTCTGGTGTCATATAACGTTCAAAAAAATTACTAGTTTTAAACTCATCCCTAGTTAAATCTACTACATCAATACCAATTCCATATAAATTCATAAATTAATCTAAATGATATAATAATTTTACATTAATGAAATCAAATATTTTATCATTTAATACAACAAAAAAAATAATTGATGATTTTACAAAAAGATATTTTCAATATCAAGATGAATCAAATTTTAATAATAAATATATCTATAAACAATTTATTTTTGACAAAACAAAAATAACATTTTATACAAATAAAAAAAATGAATACAAATGTGTTATTCAAGGAAATAATCTTGAAAATTTTATAAAACAATTTTCTAAAGAGTTAAATTATCAGATTGAAAACAACCAAATTAATCAAGATAATTATAAAATTAATGAATTAGAAAATAAGTATACAATCGGAACTGATGAAGTCGGAGTAGGTGATTACTTTGGTGGGATTGTAGTCTGCGCTGTATATACTGGACCAAAACTAAATAAATTATTGAAAAGTTGAGGTGTAGATGATTCTAAAAAAATAAATGATAAAAATATACATATAATGGCAAAAGAAATTATGGCTGTTGCACCATATGAAAAAATTTATATTTCTAACCAGCAATATAATCAATTAATTAATAAATTTAACAATAGTCATATCATTAAAACAATAGGTCATTTTCAAGTTATTAGCCAGTTAAAAGAAGAAATAATGAAACGAAATTGGCCAATAGATAAAATTGTTATTGATCAATTTGCAAATATCCAATCAGTAAAGAAATATTTACAAACAATAAATGCTAATAATTATAATTTAACTAATATTGAATTGATTGAACATGCTGAATCTAAAATAGTTTCAGTAGCAGCTGCATCAATTTTAGCACGACATTTTTTTCTTATTGAGATCGAAAAATTAAGCAAGAAATATCTAAATGATGAAATTCTACCTTTAGGAGCTTGAAATATAAATATTGAAAAACAAATGCTTAACTTAATTGAAAAAAATGGGATTAAAAATCAAATAGAATTTTATCGTTTTTTTTGTAATTTGGTCAAATTGCATTTCAAAAATTCGACAAAGCTCATTAAAATGATAGAAAAAAAATATAATTAATTTATTTGTCTTTCAAATCAATTGATTATATTTTTAATCTCATTTATATTATTAGCTAAAAAACTTCCACTAACAATATAATTTGATTCATTTACAACAATCGGAATTGTATCAAAATTCATTCCACCATCGATTTCAATTAAAAGTGATCTTTTTTTGTCTAAACAATATTTTTGAATATCTCTAAGATTATTTAAACAAGATGATTCGAATTTTTGACCACCTTTCCCTGGATAAACACCCATAATAGTAATGAATTCACATTCATCTAAAAAATGTGAGTAATCTGCAAATTTAAAATTTGGATTAATTGCAATGCCTTGCTTTATCTTCATTGTTTTAATTGCATCTAAAGTTTGATAAACTTCGTCGTCACTTTTGCATGCATCAAAATGAAAACAAATTGCATCAGTAAATTCACTTTTATATTTTGTAATTTCATTTAATGGATTAATTACCATTAAATGAATATGTGCTTTTAAATTGTTATTATGTTGTAAAAAAAACTTGTAATCATTTTCATCATACGCAGAATTTTCAACATATTTTTTATCCATAACATCAAAATGAATGTAATTAATTGACTGATTATGAAAGATACTAAAATAATTAGGTCAATTTTGAACATCAAATGATAATAAACTAGGAACTAGCTCACATTTTTTCTTCATAAATCATTATTTTTCATCTTTAATTAAACTTAATAAATACTTAGCAATACCATCGCTATTGTTATCACCAATAATATTTTTGATTTCACTCTTTAAAGAGTCATTTGCGTTTCCCATTAAAACTGGATTTCCAACATTTCGCAAAATTAATAAATCATTTTCAGAATCACCAAATGCATATGTATTTTCATTAGAAATTGATAATTTCTTCTGAACATATGCACAACCATTTCATTTTGAAATTCCATATGAATCAGCTTCAATATAAATATCAGCAACGTTAGAAATTTGTGCAATTTGTAAATCACGAATATCATCAAATTTATCATTTATTTTTTTGATAACTTCAGATTCTGCTTTAATTGAAATATGCAAAATTTGTTTTTCTAAATCCTCTTCTAATTCTTCAATTGGACTAAATGTTGTTGTTGGACCAAATATGAAAAAACGGCTATCAGTTATTTCATTTATATCTTTACCAAAAAAATAATTTTTTGATGTACCATCTAAAAAACAAATATTTAGTTGTCTTTTTACTTCTTTTGCTATTTCATAAAATCTTTGAACAATTTTTCGATCTAACGGCAAACCTAATGTTGTTAAAATTTCGTTTTTTAAATCTCAAATATAGTTTCCATTAGCAAGAACTAAAAATCCATTTAGTCCCGCTAGATTTGCTATATCAATGATATTATGGCTTAAACATCTTCCTGTTGCCAAACAAAAAATATAATCATGACGTTTCAATTCGTCAATTGCTTTAATTGTTGACTCATTAATTGTTTTTTTATCATTCAATAATGTTCCATCAACATCAAAAAATACTAATTTACTATTACTTGTCATACTTATATTAATTATAAAGATTAATTCATAAGAATTTAATATTATATTGTATATAATAACAACAATTAGACAAGTATGGCACCTAAAAATTTAAGTAACAAAAATAGAGTTTATTTTGCTCAATTAAATAGAAAAAATACTAATATTCTAAGTAATAGAAATTTTTATGATGAAGTGATGTGCCCAAGATGTAGTGGAAAATTTGAATTACGTGGTGATTTAAAAAATAATAATGCATATTATGAATGCAAAAAATGTCGTTATACTCTTACATTTTTAGAATATCAAAAACGATATATTAATTTGAATTGACAAAAAACAATTGATTTAGGTTTTAAATTATATAGCTGAGATGAATATTGTCCAATTTGTGGAAATAAAAATCCTTTCATTACTTATTGTATTAATCAATCTGTTGGTACAGAAGAACTTTGTTTATTTTGACCGTTTTTATTAGGTAGTGTGAAAAAATTAGATTATTTTTTAATGAAATTTTGTGATTGTATTAATTTATTCCCAGATGATAATGGGATGTTAATTCCAACAATTTTTTGTTGTAAATGTGATTCACCATTTAGTTCTGATTTTTTTGTTAATAGTTTTTTAAAACAAAAAAAAATAGATTTAGAATACACAATTAAAAGAAAAAATATTAATAAATATATTGATTTAAAAGTGGAAGATATTACTAGTTTATTGAATAAATTGAAATATTTCGATGATTAAAATGCAATTATTTTTTAAAAATTTGTTTTATAGACAATATAAAACTATTTATCTTTCTAATTTTATTGAAAAAAATAAATTTAATAAATGAATGGTTTTAGAATTTAAGAATGATGAATATCATTCTAAGAAACATTTTCCTCAAGCATATTCAATTAATTACTTGAATCGTGATGAAATAATACAAAATCTAAATAAAAATAATTTTTATATAATTAATGATGAATTCATTCTAGCTAGAATGCATGCAAGAAACTTACATAAATTAGGTTTTAAACATCTTGCGATTTTGATTTGAAATGATTAAGTAAAATAAATAAATTAAACTTTATTTATTAATAAGATGAAAAATAATAAAGTTAACATTTTAATATATATTGCGCAAGTAATTAGTAATGATAATAATATTAAAAATAATAAAGAATTTTGCTTAAATAATAATTTATTAGTTCAAAGAATATTCTTTTTTATTTTTGGATTATTTTACAAAAAGTACGAAAAACAATTAATTAAGAAACCAGATTTTAGAGCGTGAAAATATGGTATTATTGAAGCAAATTATTATAAATGAGTAAAAATTAAAGATGAACAATTTTTAGCTACTTTCAATACTAAAATTAATAATGAAGAGATGTTATTTATTGAAAATATCATCAAAAAATTATCAGATAAAAATCCATGAGATTTAGTTGAGCTATCACAAATCTCGTATGCATGGTATATTAATCAATCATCAACAAATAATAAAATAAAAATAAACGATATTATTAAATCATTTGAATATCTAGAATTGAATTATTAATTTATTTATTATAGAATTTCTATTATGAATGAAATTAAAATTGACACTTTAATTGATTTAAATTTAGAAAATTATATTAGTCTTACAAAATATATTGATAATCATAATTATGTAGATAAATTCACCAGTCCAATAGCATTATTAGGTTGAGTTTATTATGGATATGAATTCAAATTTAGAATCTCTGAGATAAATAATGTAATATTAATTTATATTAAGAATAAAAATAAACAATGAAAATTATGCTCATCTTTTTATAGTTTAGATAATTTGGATTTAAATAATATTTATAAAGTTGTTAAAAATGATCTTTTTGAACTAAATGGAAATTCAGAAATTCTTTATGACAATATTATAGAAGAAATGATTAACGATTGAAAAATTGATCGCAATAAATTAGTTCAATTAAATTATTACTCTAACTATATTTATTTAACAGAAACATTTAAAACATTTGCAGGTAAAAAATTACAAAAAAAACGTAATCATTTAAATAATTTTATTAAGCAAAATTATCCCTATGAATTAATCAAATTAGATAATTTTAAAAATAAAAAATTATTATTAGATTACATCAAAAATCATAATAGAAGATATCAAAATAAAGATAATGATTCAGAATTAAAATTTTATGAAGATTTAATTTTTGAAGAAATCAATAGAACAGAAGAATATGTTGGTCTAGTTATTTTAATTAATAAAGAAATAGTTGGTGTAACAATATCTTATTTAAGAAAAGATATTTGTGAGATTGTTTTAGAAAAGGCTGAACATGAAATTCCTGGATTATATCAATTTCTTATTCAACAAAATTTAATTGTCAATAATATTAATCAAAAATATGTAGATCGACAAGATGATGCATTCATAGAGGGTTTAAGAAAATCTAAACTATCTTATTATCCAATTCTTTGCATTAGTCGTTTCTCTAGTAAGGTTTAATAAAATATCATATTGTAAATTTTTTGTTGTAAACAATATCAAACTCATCATTTTTTACTAAATAACTATAATGAAAATCATAATATTGATTAAAAAATGTTAAGAAAACAATCTTTTGTTTCAATAATCGTTCTTGACGATTAGCAATTAGCGATAGATTAATCAATAAAACTTTTCATCAAGTTTTTTTATATCAACGCATTCTTTTAACATCATCAAAAAGAACATCAAGCTTAGTAATTGATAATGGTTGATTTTTGCTATAATTGTTTTGGATATTATGCAAATAATATTTCGATTTGTTTCGATTTGTTTTTTTGCTCATAGTAATTTATATAATGATAACATCATAAAATAAATTTATGGAAAACACACAAAATAATTTAAAAATTTTATTGGTTAATAAACCACTTCATTGGACTTCTAACGACGTTATACAAAAAATTAAACATAAATACCATATAAAAAAAATCGGTCATGCTGGAACACTTGATCCATTAGCAACTGGTTTATTAATATTAGGTATTAATGAAGGTACAAAAGAAATAAATAATTTGATGTTAAAAGAAAAAGTGTATTTAGCAAATATTGTTTTTAATTATGAAACAGATACAAATGATAATGAAGGTAAAGTAATTGCATACCAAAAAAAAGATATTAAATTAGATGAAATAATTAAATCAATAAATCATTTTAAAAATGAAATATATGAACAAACTCCACCAATTTATAGTTCAGTTAAAATAAACGGTGTTCGGGCATATAAATTAGCTCGAAATAACAAAAACAATATTGTGATAAATCCAAAAATAGTTAAATTAATTGATTATAAAATTATTTCATTTAAAAATAATGAATTAGTTATTGAATTAAAAACATCAAAAGGATTCTATGTTCGAAGTTTTGCAAGGGATCTTGGTCGATCATTAAATAATTTTGCAAATTTAACTAAATTGGTACGAATACAAATTGGAGAATACACAATAAATCAGTCTTATAAATTGGAAGAGTTAGATGATATATTGAATTAAAAGTAAAAAAGATTTACAAAAAATTAAAACAGAATCATTGATGATTGGTTTTTTTGATGCACCACACATTGGTCATCAAAAATTAGTAAAAGAGTGTTCTAGTGAAATAACAATCTTAACTTTTGAATTTAATAAACATCCAAATTATATTTATTTGACAAATAATAGAATCGATGCAATTGATCGGGCATTTAAACCTAAAAATATTATTTTATGAGACTTAAATAAATTTAATATTAATTCAAAAACATTTATTAGATATCTTAAAGAATATTTAAATCCAATGGAAATAATTGTTGGATCAGATTTTAAATTTGGTAATGATTTAAAAAGTCACATCTATCTTACAAAATCATTTAATACAAAAGTTGTAAAACGCAATAAATTATTTAATGTTTCAACTACTAAAATTAAAAAATTGTTAAAACAAGGAAAAATTAAATCTGCTAATAAATTAATGATTAAACCATATATTTATACAGATAAAATCGTTAAAGGCGAACAAATCGCAAGACAATTAGGATGTAAAACTGCAAACTTTCTTATTTTAGATGAAACAATTATTCCTAAATATGGAGTATATTTAAGCAAATCATATTTTAAAAATCAAGAATATGCCTCATTAACTTTTATAGGAAAACCTAAAACAATAGGTGATACTAAACATACTAAGTTTGAAACACATATATTAAATTTACAAACTAACTCAGAATTTTATGGTGAAATACTATCAGTTCAACTAATTAAAAAGATTGCTAATGTTAAAAAATTCAAATCTATTGATTTATTGAAAAAAAGAATTAATAAACAAATAGAATTAGCAAAAAAATATTTTAATTTATAGAAAAAAAATTATTTTTTTCATTATTTGTAAATAATGGGAG
>CAMWTZ010000004.1 GCA_947177385.1 uncultured Mycoplasmataceae bacterium | reverse complement strand
AGATAAAGAATATTCTTCAGAAACATTACTTATAAAAAAATCGAAACCTTTAGTATTTAATTTATTTTCTTTCATTTTATTAATTCATTTATTTAATTCTCCACCTGAACTAACACTTGAACTAAAAAATTTATCAGAACCGTTAATTATCAAAAATTTTGTATTATAAATTTTTATAATTAATATACAAAATAAAAATTGCAATTCTAGCACTAGATGCAAATATAAAGAAATCTTAAAAATTGATCAGCAATATCTGTGTGATTATTCTATGTAATTTAATAAAACATTTTCCTTATTAAATAGGATTCTTGACAAAGACACATTAGGACCAAAAATTTTAAAATATTTTTTAGTGCAATATTTGTTGTATTTTATTTAAATATAAATCATTGAAAATATTGATGAAGAAATAAAAATCAGATGAGAGATAGAATCTGCAAAATAGAAGGAATTTTAATTGATTTAATAATTAAACAAAAAAGTCTGAAGCATGCGTTTGATTTAGATGATAAAAATAAAAAAATTAGTAGAGTTAAATTATAAATGTGTAATATATGCGATCAAAATAGATATTAAATCTTTCCGAGGCTATCATATTTATCCGTTTTCTAAAGGCAAGATTGCAAATTTGAATAATTTACGAATTCTTTTTAAATATATAAATATATTAAGACTAGACAAAATAAAGAATACTATAAGAATATATTAAGTTAAGAAATATAAGAAAACTAAGAGAATATTTATTTAAAAGAAAACTTAGATAAATATTAAGCATATAAAAAGAAAAATAAAAGAAAATATAAAATAATATCTAAATTAATATAGCAATAATTTATCTTTTAAAACAGTATTAAAATATTCTTTTAAATATTTTTGTATTTCTTTTAAAATACTAAGATTCAATTGCTTGAATAATTTAATTTCATTGTGATTTAATGATGATTCATTATAATTTATACTTTTTAATTCGCCAGTGTCATAATCCCAATAAAGTTTATGTTTGTCATACATAGTATGAATATTTGGGGTTAATGGTAAAAAATTACAAGGATCGGAAATTTGGTTAAGGACATTAATGTCATTATTTTTTAAGTATTCATTTTTAATCTCATAAACCGGTTTGATATGTGCTTTCTCATAATTAATTAGTTTGTTTTTTTCAATATTAAAAAATTCAAAATATGGGTCACTTCATTTTGTCCCAATTTTCTTTATGAAATCATTTCTTAATTGAATAATTTTTCGATTTATATTAAAGAATTTTTTATTTTGTGGTTCAAAAAGATTTTTCATTCTTTTTCTTATATTTTGTCAATCTTTTGGATTTTCTATAAATTCTTTGAAAAATGAATTTAATTCAGGATTAAATTTTAAAAAATCATCCAATTTTAAAATTCCATCATTTTCCAAAGATTTATAAACTTCACTAATTAAATAAGTTAAGTTAGACTGATTAATTTTATTATCTTCACAATATTGTTTTCTAAACTTTTTAGAAAGATTCAATGTACCTAAAAATAATCCAAATGGAACTGTACTATTTAAATAGCGTGTTACTAATTCTCCTTTTCCATTTCCTTCTCCAGTGGGATTGCTACCAGACAAAATATAGCTAATATTTTGGAAAGTTATTTTTCATAATTCATTTTTTGGATCATTTAAAAAGTTATTAACTTTATTTAAAAATATTTGATCATTAAATGTATTTGGCATCTTTCTTTTATTATAATTTTCTGGCGAAACAAACTCGTGTTTCAAATCCAAAATATCTTCAATTAATTGCTCTCTTAAGAGAAAAGAATGATTTTCTTTTTTCGTTTTTTCATGTGAGAGCGTAGTTTCTGGCTTAATTGAGAATGATTTAAATTCAATTTTATAATCAATGATAAAACTATTATTAACTACTAATAATGTATAAGTTATTTTGTTTAATTCATCTTTAGAAAATACATCCATTGAAACAACTTGTGGATTGTACTCTGAAAGAAATTCATTAAATAATCTATCTAATTTTTGTTTTATTTTTGACATAACAAATCTAAAATTTTAATGACCTAAAAATTTCTTCTAATATTGGTACAGCAATTGAATTCCCACAAAGAAAAGTTTGTTTTTGAGGAGTGATTAAATTACAATCAATTACTTTTTGATAATCTTTTTTGTCAAATCCCATATAAAGAAAATTTTCTAAATTACTTAAATAACGGATTTTGTTATTATCAAAAATTTTTATTCTACTATTAGCACCAGTTGCAGTTAATGTTGGACCGATTCCATTAATGCTATATATGTAATTTTCACAATTAAAATTAGTATAGTTAATTAATGTTTGTCTTTGAATATTAGATTTAGTTTTTGTTAGATTACTCATCTCATATTTATATAAATGATCTAAAAATAAATCACTTGAAATGTTTTTAACTAAAATATCTTTAATTACTTTATTTTTCTTAAAATTTTGAAAATTTGGAAAATGGAAATTTGTTTTATCCATCCAATATTTACTTATAGATAATAAAAATGCTCGCACTCTATTTTGAGGCAAACCAAAATCTCTGGCATTTAAAATATATAGTTTTGATCTATAACCTAAATTATCTAATTGTTGTTCTCATGTTTTTAATTCATTAATGTTCTTTTTATGTGCAACCTGGCTAACATTTTCCATTAATAAATATTTAGGCATTTCTTCAACTGAATAATTTTTAGATAAATCAATAAATATTCGTTCAATTTCTCATAACAAACTTGATCTACTCTTAGACTCCTTACTCATTCCTCGTTGTTTTCCTTGAATTGATAAATCTTGGCATGGAAAAGAATATGTAAAAATATCTAAATGTTTTGGAATATTTGAATATTTAGTTGAACAGACATCAAAAGAATTATTGCATTCATTATGACTTGCAATAATGTAATTGATAATAGTTGAATTTAAAATTTTAGAATTAAAATAATTCTCGCTTATTGGATTTTTTGAATCACTTGATAATTTTTTATATAGATTGTTATATATATATATATATTAGGATCTAATATCTTTTTTGGCTTACCAAAATGAATTGCATAATGTCCAATAATAGCTGGAATAAATCATTCAATAATTCCAACTAATTTCACATCTCAATTCATTTCATTAGAAATATTTTTAAGAGCTTTATACTGCGCACCAATTCCAGCAAAAGCTTCATAAAGAGTAATATTTTTTCTATTAGATTGCATCTGTTAATTTACTTATATTAAAATCTTAACGTATTTTAGATTGATTAGAGATTATTCACTCAAATAATCTATCTATATTAAATAGAAAATAATAATTAGTAAAATATTATTATATATGTTAAATAATTATCAACTTGGGTTAATTATCATAATTTTATGTGGAGCAATAGTAGGGTACCTTAGTGGTTCCATTTTATTTGCACTTGTAATAGAAAAAATCATCCACAGTGACAAAATAAAGAAATTTGGGTCAGGTAATCCTGGATTTACAAATACTTATCGAGTATATGGTAAAAAAATCTCATTACTTGTTTTAGCTTTAGATTTATTGAAAACAATTTTACCAATCTTAATATTTTGAGCAATATATCTTTCTTGCTTTAAAGATTCATTTGATGCACAAATAACAAAATATTACAATCCTGGGATGTTTATTTATATACCAGGAATATTTGCTTTTATTGGACATCTATTTCCAATCTATTTTAAATTCAAAGGCGGAAAAGGTGTAGCATGTATCGGGGCAATGTATTTATGTATAAGTCCATTTATTGCATTAATTGGAGTAATAATTTTAATAGTGGTTATTAAATGAAAAAAAATGATGTCACTAGCAGTTTTAATTGCATGCATCATTTTACCGTGACTTGTGTTTGTTCCTGGAATTAGTTGAAACTATTTAATTTATCCAAATATTATTGATTCTGTTCAAGTTAATATTAATTCACCAGGAATTTTTGCAGAATTATTTGGTATATTAATTTTAATGTCAATTACAATTTTTGCTCGCCACACTAAAAATATAAAAAACATTATTAATAAAAAAGAAAATAAAGTGAAAAGTATTTAATTTTTAAAATAAAAAAACATAAATTGATAGATTAGGTTAAAAATTAATTAATAAACTTAAAAAATATTTTCTCTTACTAGATAACTTAAATATATATATATATATATAAGAGTATATAAATATATAAATGCGTTTAAAACAACATTTTATTTACATTTAGATTTTATTGAAAAACAAAAAAGAGTGTTCTAAACACTCTTTATGTGATTATTAGATATATTTTTAATATTTTCTCTTTTTAATGTTGTTACTCAGTAGTGTTTATTTTTTCTATTTTTGCTTTTCAATTTTCGATTGAATTTACAATTAATTTTGAAATTAAATAAATAATTCAAATTGGAAATAAAAATACAGTAGCAATAAATATTAGAACAATATTTATTCAAAATCAAAATTTATTCTTTAACATATTCTTTTTCACATTTTTCTATAATATCATAACAATCAGAACAAATATTATAAAACCCTAAATAAGTTGGATGTCTATAACTTATTGTTTTTTCATTTTTACAAAAATTACAACGCGTTTTGGTAAAGTTTTTTAATTTTCAATTAGATATTTTTTTGTATTTTTTTAGTTCATTATCGCTTATGTAACGTTTAATATCATTTAGTTTCATTATCATTTTTTCCATTTACAACTTTTTCACAACAACATATATTAATCTAATAGAGACTATCTAAATTAGATCTTATATTAATATTTATCATTTGAAAAAAAGATATTTTTTTATTTTAAAAATTTAAATTTCTGTTGGATCATTATATTTATTAATTGCAATACATGAAAAAATTAATGAACTTATAGGACCCAAAACTATAATTGTAAATATTCCTCAAATAAGTTTATTATTTTCTATTTCTTGTTTTACTCATTTTGTAGATAAAATTCTTATTGCATTAATAATATCCAAGACTAAAGTAACTATTGCTCCAATAAGAGTAAAAATAAGAACTAAAGAAATTATTGATGTTGTTCTTATATTTTTTAATAATTTAAGTTGGTCATTTTGTTGACTAATATTAATTGCTTCCATAATAAATCTTTCTAATAATTTACATTCAAATTAACAAATATATATTATTAAATTTTTATTTGAATTTAATAAAAATCATTGTATTTATCTCTTTGATTTAAAAAAAACAGAAAAAATTTTTTAAAAAATTTTAATCAATTTTTGCCCAAAAAAACATAGAAAAAACCCGTATAAAAACGGGTTTTTTAAATTTCCAATTGCTTCTAAAAAAACTTAAATTTATTGGGAAAAATAATATTATAATATTTTCTTTCACAATTTTAAACAAAAGGAGTTTACAAAATGAAAACAAACAACAAAACAAAACCTAATGTCATAAGTTTAGTTAATGACAAATTAGTAATTAGAAAACCAAGTAATGCTATTTACTTTCTCCCACACAACAACCAACCTATGAAAGATGAACTAGTATTACGAGTGGTTCTTAATTATAGTGAACCATCTGATCAATTAGATAATCAAGAGAAAATTAAATATCATATAGACAAAAATGAAGAGGCTATTGATTTCATAGAAAAAGATTTCGATGATTTACTATTTACAGACTATAGTACTACAACCAATGAAATTTGATTAGGTTTCCCAAAAGATGAAAATGAAACAGTAATTAAAGAACTTGCTGAATTGGACATCGTTGCATTGATTTATGTTTATGATGGAGAAAACAAAAATGAAGAAACAATTAATATAGAACCATATAGTGCTTCATTATCTGCAATTGAAGAATTTAAAATTTCTACAACAGAATCAATTTCAATACCACATCAATTATCTTTACATACAATTAATGCACTTACTGTTGAAGATTCCCATTATGATCTAGAAAGTAAAACTTTAACAATTGATTTAAACAAATATAAAACTGAAAATGAAATTCAACAATTATTTGCTTATATCTATAACAAAGAAAATCATTGAGAAGAACTTATTAATCATTTAGGATTCATTATCTTTCAACATATTTTAATTAAACATGAAGATAAGAAAATTGCACGAATTAATTTTGATATAAATAAATCTCAAAATGGAATGAGTTATACTGATCGAAGTATTCAATTATTTCCAGTTATCCTTGAAGAATTAGATTCTAAAAATAAACAAGATGATTTCTTAAGTTCAAGCTATGTTTTTGCTTCATTCTTAAAAGAAGAAAATATTACAACTGCGATAAAATATGCACTTTCAAATTATCAAGAATTATTTAAAGCAATTTTATTCAATAATCAAACATATGAATTAATAGCAAACATTAATCCAGATGATTTATCATTAGAGACAATCACACATACAACATTTGAAAATAAAAAAGTTTTAAAAGTTAAATTTAATATTTTTGATAATCAAATAAGAATGAATTTATTATTTGCATATTTAGCAAAACAACCAATTAATAAAGAATATTGAATTAAGAAAATTAGCCAATTAATTATTGATGCTATTGAAAAGAACCAATTAGGTAATATACAAGAATATTCATTTATTTCATTTAATGAAAATGAAAACAATACAAATATTCATTGTGCATCAATTGGTGGAATTAGCTACAAAATTGGGGATCCGGAATTAGATACTAAAGAAAATGAATTTAAATATCTATTTTTTGATAAATCCTTTAAATTTAATGATTTATTAGATTTAGAACGTTCAATTATTCTTAATATAGCATGAAATAGAAACACATATTTACAATATAATTATGCTCAAAATATTTTATTTCCTGAAACTAGTAAAGAAAAACGTGAAGTAAAAATAAATGAAAATTTAGAAAAAGTATTTAATGAATTAAATGAAAAAATGAAGACACTGCAATTCGTAGATACTAAATTCATTAAAGTAGGATCACAATTAAAAATTGAATTAAATAATTTTAATAATATTGAAGATTTGAAACTACTATTTGCGGTTATGAATTTAAACTACAAAGGTTGTCAAGATGAATGACTAGATATCTTATCTGGTGTTACTAGAAAAGCAATTAAGAAAGTAAACAAAAATATTAATGAAATCGCATATATTAGTTACTTAATAAATGATGATAAAAAAATATATTTAACACTTCCAAGTATTGGAGGATATTCAAATAATGCTATGGAATTTGACAATATTTCTCCAAATGAAGTTGTCAATGCAGAATTTAAAATTAAAGATAATGATGCAATCAAAAAAGGGTTAATTTACTATTTAACAAGTAATAAAGAAATATTAGATAAGATTATTTTTAAAGAAAACTTAACACCATTCAATAACTTTAGTCATGAATATTGATATCAATTTTCATCAGTAGGACTTGGAACATATTTTGATAATTTAGAAAAAAATACATTAAATTTTGATAAATACAAAAATAATAACATCGGAATATTAGAAACTGGTAATGGTTTAATTGATTATAATTCAGATCATTTTGAAGGACGTGTAATTGTTAAGAAAGATAGTGGAGAAATTCATTGACACGGTGACTTAGTTGCACGAATTACAAGTTCTGCAAAATATGGAATTGATCAATATTCTACAGTAATAAGTGCAGGATTTGGAAGATATAACAATAATGGAATGATGTGAAACTTTTTAAAATCAGTTGATTGATTAGTAGAATCTGGAGTTAAACTAATTAACTGTAGCTGAGGTAATTCTAAAACAAAAGAAAGTGATCCAGATTTCTTCACATATGATGAATTAGCATTTAAATTAGATTACATATCAAGAAAATTTGGAATTGTAATATTTAAATCAGCAGGAAATGATCACGAATATTTTAAACCATATTTTAGAGCATCTACATTAGCAGTAAATTCAATTGTTGTAGGATCTACAACTCCATTAGGTGATAATATATCTATTTTCTCAGACTATGAAAAATACCCAAATTATAGTTTTACAAACGATTCACCAAAACCATTAATTGTAACACCTGGAGAATCATATATCTATAAATATTCAGGTAGAAATGGAACTAGCTTTGCTGCTCCTGTGGCAACTGGTGTTACATCAATACTTATGAAAGAATTTGATAAATTAATGAACAATCCAGCAGCAGTGATGGCGACATTAGCGGCTTCATCAACTGCATTACCAAAAGTACCTGATGAAATACGAAATAATGGATTATGAAATAAAGTAGGTGCAGGATTAATAAATTATAATAATGCACGATTAGCTGCTAAAAATTTATTAACATCTGATATCGATAATGATAAAGGAGCTGATGAGGTTGTTTTAAAATCTGAAGAATTTGTATTAGAGACCGAACAAGAATTAACTATTGGTGTAGCATCATTATTCAATGGTGGTTATGTTAGTTTAGCCTCTTTAAGAAATTTATTACCAACAAAAGGGTCATTTAACTCTATTCCTATTATTGGTCCAATTTATTCAGTTATTGCAAATCAAATTAATAAAAATAGAATTTATTCATACAAACAAATGTTAAGCGATGAAACAACTGAAGAAAAATTAAGACGAGTAATTAATCAATACAATCTAGATAATAATCCATTAAGCCCGCCAATTTTAAGAGTTGTTATTTATCGAAAAAGTAAAAATGGAAATTATTGAGAAAAAGTTAAACCAAATATTGATCCACAATCAAAATCGAGCACAATAAAGAAATACTTATTCAAAAATGGATTAGAACGTGGAATATTCAAATATGAAGTTCTTATTGATAAACCAGCTGTACACATTGAATATGATTGAACTAAAAATAAAATTGCTGCAACCCACATGATTCGTAATAAAGGATATTAATTAGTAATAATTAATTAGGCAAATAAAAAGCATCCAAAATAAATTGGATGCTTTTTTATTGTCATAATAATTTATTTGATTATAAATTCAAATTCATCTGAATTTAATTCTATATTATTTAATCTATCTTTAATTGCATTTACAAGATCTGATAATGTTTTAGAATCTAGCAAAGAAACACCTTTTAAGTCGATTTCTTTAATTAATGGGAATTTTTTAATTTGCCCAACTACTTCATTTACAACTGTATCAATTTTAACTTCTCCTGTTGATGTTAAAACTAATTTAGTTGCAGTGTTTGGATTAGTTGATACATCTCATCATTCACCAACTAATGAGTCATTGCTTGGTTTATCACTACCAATGTTAATTTCAATTTGTCCATTTCCTAAAGTTGATGATCATTTTACATAAGCAATATTAAAACGATTATCACTTTGTGAAGGAATAAATACATTATTTAATGTTTTAATTGGTGTATTACTAATATCTAATTGATAAATATAACCACCTACAAAATCACCTTGGAAATTACGTTCAAATTGACGTTGACCATAAACAATATCAATTGCTTTTTGTAGTTCATCGTTTGTTAAATTAGTATGAGTTGATAAATCAATCATTGAAAAATTAGCCTGTCTAATATTATAATTAGAATCATCAATATGATCATAAATCATATGAGTAGTACTTGGTAAAATTAATGGATCAATTTTATTTGCTGAATTAGAATAAAATTCTAATTCTTGTACGCTTGCAGGAATTTGAATTCCACGAAGAGAAGATAATTGACTCCAATAACCTTCAGTGTAATCAATAATTGTTAATTTTTTAATTCCACTTGGAACTACTAATTTTTCTAATAATTCTTGAGATGATTTACGAATTGTAATAAATTCAATTTTTGTGTAACTATTAATAGCTGATTGCATAAAATTGTTAATTTTTTTAGCTAATTCATCTATTGACAGATTATCATCCATCATTTTGCCACAATCAAAATCTAAAGAATAAACTTTATTTGTTTTACCAAAATAATTTGTTAATTCGTTAGTAGGTGAATATTTTAAATATTTTATAGCAGCATAATCTTTTTTAGAAGATAATACATTACCATTACTATTCATATATACTTCATCAACAATATCTCAACCATAATAACTATTATGAATCACAGACATTGCATTACGTTCATTTGGATAATTATACATTTTTTCACTACTCAAAATAGGCATAAAATCACGTTGATTATAATAGTAACTAGATTGATATAATTCTTGTTCAGTTACTTTATTACCATATTGACTAAGAACTGGTGTTTTTATATTACCACTTTGAAATTCTTTAGTAATTCTCGTAACATCTCTATTCAATAAATCAGAAGATGAATCATTACTAATTTGGTTTCTATTTAATTCAAATAATCTAGATGTTATTGTTCCTTCTTTAATTTCTTCTTCATTAACAACAATATCATTCATTCCATTATTAGTAATATTTTCAGATCCTACAATTTGATCTTCTACATTATTGTCTTTAGTGTTTATGTCATTTACTGATTCATTTGTTGATAATTGATTATCAAAATTTTCATTTAACATAGTTTGGTTGTTGTTTTTATTAATTACCACACCAGCAGTTACACCACCTATAATTGCAATACTAGTAATTCCAGTTAGTAATCCAATAGTCAATTTTGTTCTTTTTTTCATTTGTTTTACCTTCTAATTTCCAAATTACTATAATTGTATAATAATAATAATAATGCAACCAACTTTTATTTTTGGTTGCATTATTTAATCTAAATATGAAATAAAAAAGCACATAAATTAATTATGTGCTTTTAGTTTTTAAGCGTGGCAATGTCCTATTCTTGCATTCGCTACCTTCGGCCCTGATATGCTTGACTTCCGTGTTCGGGATGGGAACGGGTATTTCCATATCGGTATCGTCACCACACTTTTTTTGATAGTCCCTTGTAAACTAAATATTAGTCAATCTTTTTTAACAATAGATTTATCTAAGTCCTCGAATTATTAGTATCAGTTAGCTAAACTCCTCACAAAGCTTACACATCTGACCTATCAACGTCATAGTCTATAACGATTCTTACCCCACTTAAGGGAGGGAAGATTAATCTTGAAGCTGGTTTCACGCTTAGATGCTTTCAGCGTTTATCCATTAAACACGTTGCTACCCTGCAGTGCAGCTGGCGCTACAACAGGATCACAAGAGGTGTTCTCATTCCGGTCCTCTCGTACTAAGAACAAAACTTCTCAATCTTCCTACGGGCATGACAGATAGGGACCAACCTGTCTCACGACGGTTTGAACCCAACTCACGTATCTCTTTAATCGGCGAACAGCCGAACCCTTGGAACCTGCTCCAGCTCCAGGATGAGATGAGTCGACATCGAGGTGCCAAACAGTGCCGTCGATATGAACTCTTGGGCACTATCAGCCTGTTATCCCCAGAGTAGCTTTTATCCGTTGAGCGATGGCCATTCCATTCTGAACCACCGGATCACTATGACCTAGTTTCCTACCTGTTCGACTTGTAAGTCTCACAGTCAAGCACCCTTATACCATTACACTCTAAACACGATTTCCAACCGTGCTGAGGGTACCGTTGCGCGCCTCCGTTACCTTTTGGGAGGCGACCGCCCCAGTCAAACTGCCCATCTAACACTGTCCTCTAGCCAGCTTCATGGCTACAAGTTAGAAGAATCCAATTGCAAGGGTAGTATTCCAACGGTGACTCCATTTATCCTAGCGAACAAACTTCAAAGTCTCCTACCTATTCTCTACAAACAATTAAACGCTTCAATATTAAACTACAGTAAAGCTTCATGGGGTCTTTCCGTCCAATCACGCCAAGAGGGCGTCTTCACCCTCACCAGGATTTCACCGAGTCTACAGTCGAGACAGTCAAGAGATGGTTACACCATTCAAGCGGGACGGAATTTACCCGACAAGGAATTTCGCTACCTTAGGACCGTTATAGTTACGGCCGCCATTCACTGGGGCTTCAGTCAAGAGCTTCGCTTGCGCTAACCCTCTTCTTTAACCTTACAGCATTGGGCAGGTGTCACCCCATATACATCGTCTTGCGACTTAGCATAGAGCTGTGTTTTTGTTAAACAGTCCCCCCTCGCTATTCACTGCGGCTCACATTTCTATGAGCACTCCTTATTGCTAACTTACGGAGTCAATTTGCAGAGTTCCTTAACTGTAGTTAACTCGCTAGCCTTGGTACATTTATACCTGACCACGTGTGTTCGTTCTCGGTACGGTCAATTGTAAAATTAACACTAGAAACTTTTCTTGGAAGCATGATATATGGAGCTTCGCTACTTGTCGAAACGTTCACTCGTACTCATAACTTGTTCTTAAAAGATGCGGATTTGCCAACATCTAAAACTTGTTATTTAAACCGGAATCCAATAACCGGCCCCCATTAACCTTCTCCGTCATTCCATCATTTCTACAATTGGTACAGGAATATTAACCTGTTTACCATCGGTTACGCCTATCGGCCTGGCCTTAGGTACCGACTTACCCTGGGCGGACGAACCTGGCCCAGGAAACCTTAGTCAATCGGCTTGAAAGATTCTCACTTTCATTCGTTACTCACGCCTGCATTCTCACTTGTATTAAGTCCAGTAGTGTTCACACTCTACCTTCGCCCCAAATACAACGCTCGCCTACCACTCAAATATACATTTGAATCCGTAAATTCGGTTATACACTTAGCCCCGTTACATCTTCCGCGCAGAGTCTCTCGACAAGTGAGCTGTTACGCACTCTTTAAACGGTGGCTGCTTCTAAGCCAACATCCTTGCTGTTTATGAAACTCAACATCGTTTTCCACTTAGTGTATATTAGGGACCTTATTTAACGGTCTGGGCTGTTTCCCTCGCGACAATGAAGCTTATCCCCCACTGTCTGACTGCTGGAGTAAAACTAATGGCATTCAGAGTTTAATTCTATTCAGTACACCGAGGTGGCGCCATCATAGATTCAGCGCTTTACCTCCACTAGTTCATAATCCAACGCTATTCCTAAAAATATTTCGGCGAGAACGAGCTATCACGGAATTCGATTGGAATTTCACCGCTAGCCACAGGTCATCCCCTGTCGTTTCAACGAAAGTGGGTTCGGTCCTCCAATGAATGTTACTTCACCTTCAACCTGCCCATGGCTAGATCATCCCGTTTCGCGTCTATTGCTTAATACTGAGCGCCCTATTAAGACTCGGTTTCCCTACGGCTCCATATCAACTATTTAACCTCGCATCAAACAATAACTCGCAGGCTCATACTTCAAAAGGCACGCTATCACACATTAATGTGCTCTAACACCTTGTAAGCTTATGGTTTCAGGTTCTATTTCACTCCCATCTCTGGGTTCTTTTCACCGTTCCCTCACGGTACTATGCGCTATCGGTGACATATTAGTATTTAGGCTTACCCAATGGTCTGGGCGGATTCCGACAAGATTCCACGTGTCTCGCCGTACTCAGGATACTACTAGGTATAAAAATAATTTCGTATACATGACTATCACATTCTATGGTTTGGCTTCCCAACCAATTCTACTATTATTTCTAAGTCCACATTGTAGTCCTACAACCCTGCATCGTGTGCAGTTTGGCCTGTTCCCCTTTCGCTCGCCGCTACTGAGGGAATCACATTCGTTTTCTTTTCCTCTAGCTACTGAGATGTTTCACTTCACTAGGTATCGCTTCAATAACCTATGTATTCAGTTAATGATTATATAAATTACTTTATATAAGGTTTCCCCATTCGGAAATCTACGGATCATAGCTCCTTATCAGCTTCCCGTAGCATATCGCAGATTAGCACGTCCTTCATCGCCTTTATGTCCCAAGGCATTCACCATAAGCTCTTAATAACTTATTAATAAATCCTTAATTTGTTAACTTAATTGGCTGATTTTTTTATAAAAATCAACCGGAAAGATTGATGATAATATTTAGTTTACAAAGAACTATCTCTATCAAAAATTAATTTGATAGGAGAGTTTGCACTCTCAAAACTTAATAGAATCCGACCTAAATATATTTAAATTGTGAGACATATAATTAGGATTTTTATTAAATTAAAAGTACACTTTTTTGTGTTCTTTAAAGTATGAATATACTCCGAAGAAAGGAGGTGATCCATCCCCACGTTCTCGTAGGGATACCTTGTTACGACTTAACTCCAGTTACCAATCCTATCCTAGACATCTGCCTCCTTGCGGTTAACAAAACGTTTTTAGATATTATCAGCTCCCATAGTTTGACGGGCGGTGTGTACAAGACCCGAGAACGTATTCACCACGACATGTCTGATTCGCGATTACTAGTGATTCCAACTTCATGAGGGCGAATTTCAGCCCTCAATCCGAACTGAGAACGACTTTTCTGATTAGCTCCACCTTACGATTTGGCAACAGTTTGTATCGTCCATTGTAGCACGTTTGCGGCCCTAGATATAAGGGGCATGATGATTTGACGTCATCCCCACCTTCCTCTACCTTGCGGTAGCAGTCTTGTTAGATAAAGTAACTAACAACAGGGGTTGCGCTCGTTGCGGGACTTAACCCAACATCTCACGACACGAGCTGACGACAACCATGCACCACCTGTCATCCTGTTAACCTCCATGATATTTCTATCACTTTGCAGGAGATGTCAAACCTAGGTAAGGTTTTACGTGTATCGTCAAATTAAGCAACATGCTCCACCACTTGTGCGGGTCCCCGTCAATTCCGTTTGAGTTTCATTCTTGCGAATGTACTACCCAGGCAGGTTATTTAATGCGTTAGCTTCAACACCGATGCAAATCGCACCGACATTTAATAACCATCGTTTACGGTGTGGACTACTAGGGTATCTAATCCTATTTGCTCCCCACACTTTCGAGCCTAAGCGTCAGTGATAGCCTAAGTTCTCGCCTTCGCCACTGGTGTTCTTCCATATATCTACGCATTCCACCGCTCCACATGGAATTCCAGAACTCTCTACTACACTCTAGATTAACAGTTTTTGATACAAACTTTCGTTAAGCAAAAGCCTTTCATACCAAACTTGTTAACCCGCCTGCGCTCGTTTTACGCCCAGTAAATCCGGATAACGCTTGCATCCTATGTATTACCGCGGCTGCTGGCACATAGTTAGCCGATACTTATTCAAATGGTACAGTCAGACTAAAATCATTTCCTATTCTAGTTTTTCTTCCCAAATAAAAGAATTTTACAATCTATAAGACCTTCATCATTCACGCGGCATTGCTCCATCAGGCTTTCGCCCATTGTGAAAAATTCCCTACTGCTGCCTCCCGTAGGAGTATGGGCCGTGTCTCAGTCCCATTGTGGCTGTTCTACCTCTCAGTACAGCTACACGTCATTGACTTGGTGAGCCATTACCTCACCAACTATCTGATATGCCGCACCCTCATCCAAAGGCGATCCAAACGGATCTTTCAATATTTTCTCATGCGATAGTAATATTGATATTCGGTATTAGCTAATCTTTCGACTAGTTATCCCCAACCTAAGGGTAGATTGGATACGTGTTACTCACCCGTTCACCACTAAGTACAAGTACTTCGTTCGATTTGCATGTATTAGGCATGCCGCCAGCGTTAATCCTGAGCCAGGATCAAACTCTCAAAAATTGACGGATTCTATTAAGTTTTCAAAGAACAAACTATTGTCATTAAAATTATTTGTTAAATTCTAAGACAACACAAGACTAATATTAACATATGATTATTATTTTTTAAAAAAATTTTAGAAAATTTATTATTTTTTTATTTTTGATCATATTCTTGGAAAATTTGGAGGAGTTGTTTTGTTTTTGATAAAACTTGTAGCAATATATTTATGACCACTAAAATCATAAACTTTTTCCTTATATATAGATAAATTAAAAAGATTAATGTATTCTGCAGCCTCAGCAAGCTCTTCATAGTAGTTAAGTGATTTAGAAGTGATAATTTTCCCATTAATTTTTGTATTTAGAACTGATAATTCTAAAATAATAGATAATTTTGCTACTGCTCTAGACGTAACATAATCAAATTTTTCAACATTTTTATATGCAAAATCTTCCGCTCTTTCACAAATAACATTTATAAAATTTAAGTTCAATTTTTTAATCAATATTTCCAAAAATAAACATTTCTTTTTGTTCGAATCTAAAAGAATTATTTTTAAATTAGGATAAATTATTTTTAAAACAACCCCTGGAATACCACTACCTGTACCAATATCTAATAATGAAAAATCACTATCTTTATTGAATTCTTCTAAATATATAAATGGCATTAAAGATGCTAAAAAATATTGATCATAAATTAAATCATCTGAATCAAGTCGTGTTAAATTAAACTTTTTGTTATATTCTTGTAATAATGATTTATATGATTCAAATAAGGTAAAAGTGTTTGAGTCAACTCATGGACACATTTCTTTTAACTTATTTTGAAATTCTAATTTAGTCATGTTTTAAATCCAAATAATATTTTATTTTTAAAATATCTTCTAAATTAATTCCACTAATACGACGAGCTTGTTGCATTGTAAGTGGTCTTATTTTATTTAATTTATCAATTGCTTCAAGTGGTAAATTTGGAATAATTGAATAATCAGATATCTTAGATAAGTCTAAATCATCACTACGATTAAATTGTTCAATTTTTTCATTTTGAAGACGAATATATCCATCAAATTTTATGTAAATATCAATCAATTTAGATAATTCACTATCAACTAAACTAGATTCGGAAAATCCTATATATGAAATAATATCTTCTAACTTAACTTCTGGTCTTTTTAAAAAATCATATAAAGTGCAATTGTTTTTTAAAATTTTATTTTTTAATTCTTTTACTTGTCCAACTGTCTTTGATTGCAAAAAAGAAATTAATTTAGCAATTATTTTTTGTTCTTTACAAAATTCAAGATAAATTGATTCATCTATCATATTTTGTTCATATGCAATTTTACATAAACGTTCTTTTACATTATCATCACGCAAAAATAAACGATATTCTGCTCTACTTGTTAGCAAACGATAAGGCTCACTAATTCCACGTGTCACTAAATCATCAATCATTACACCAATATAACTATTACTACGTTGCAAAATAAGCATTGGTTTGTTTTCAACATAATTAGCAGCATTAATTCCAGCTACTATCCCTTGACCTGCTGCTTCTTCATAACCACTAGTTCCATTGACTTGACCTGCAAAAAAAAGTCCATTTATTTTTTTAGACATTAAACTAGGGAATAATTGAAGTGGATCAATTGCATAATATTCAATTGCATATCCATATTTTGCAATTTTGCAGTTTTTTAATCCAGTTAAACTACGAATCATTTTATCTTGAATTTCAACTGGCATTGATGTAGAAAAACCACCTAAATACATTGTGTCTAGTGAAAGCGATTCTGGTTCAATAAATAGTTGGTGTCTTTCTCTATGTGGGAATTTTTTAATCTTATCTTCAATAGATGGACAATATCTAGGACCAATAGACTTAATTAATCCTGAATACATAGGAGAAAGTAAAATATTGTCTTCAATAATTTTGTGTGTATTTTGATTAGTATATAGTAAATAGCAAGGTTCTGGGTTTATTGTATATTTTGTTTTTTTATGATAAGGATCAAAATATAAAGGATCATATGAACCATAATCTTTTTCCATTTCAGAATAATCGATACTGTCTTTTAAAATTCGAGCAGGTGTACCTGTTTTTAAACGTATTAAATCAAAACCTAAATCCATTAAATTATGCGATAAAGTTTTTGAATAATTTGTTCCGTCTGGTCCTTCGTCTTTAATGTTATTGCCTTGATAAGTTTTAGATGATAAATATGTTCCAGAAGTAATAACAATAGATTTAGTTTCAATAAAATTATCATCTAAATATAAACCAACTACTTGATTATTTTCAACAATAATTTGTTTCACTTCTCCTTCAAGTAAATCTAAATTATCTGTTTTATTAATTTCATCAATAAATCATTCATGATATTTTACTTTATCAATTTGAGCACGTAAAGCTCAAACCCCTGGACCTTTAGATGTTCCAAGGACTTTTATTTGAATTTTGCATTCATCTGCAGCTCTTGCTTGAACTCCACCTAATGCTCCAATTTCACGAGTAACAACACCTTTTGCAGGTCCTCCAATTGAAGGATTACAAGGCATTTTAGCTACATTATCTATGGATAATGTTATTAGTCCTGTTTTTAAGCCTCGTTTGGCTGTTGCAAATGCAGATTCTAATCCAGCATGTCCTGCACCAATAACTAAAATATCATATTTATGCATTATTATTCTTTGTATAATTAACACTAATATTATAATTTTTATTATGATTTATTTTGAATCATTTAAACTAGAAAATAATCCATATAAAAATTATGGGTTGACATGAGAAATTAATAAAGAAAATATTGTTATCGTTACAACTGACAACAATGAATATACTAAATCATTATTTAACTTTTTAAAAAATAGAGAAAAATATGAACATGGTAGATGTTTTATTGATGATATAGATATAACCAATTTAAGTTCAGAAAATTATAATAATTTTAAATTTAACAATTTTATATTTTTAGATAATGATCTTATTATTAATCCGAAATGAAATTTTAGAAAAATATCTAAAATTTATAAATCACTAATAAATCCGAACATACATCTAAACAATTTATTTAATATTCCATTCTCTAAATTAAATGTCATTGATAAACTAAAAATTTGATTTAGTTTAGTTCCTAACAATAAACAAAAATATATTTTTATAAATCTTTTAGATAATAAATTTAATAATAATGAAATAAAACAAATATATGATTTGTGCAGTAATCAAGCAACAAGCTTAGGGAAACAAATAATTGTTTTTATAAATAATGAAGTTAACGATTCTAACATTGTAATAAACATTAATAAGAAATATTTTTACAATAATCAAACGTTAACAATTTCTAAAGAAGAATATCACTTTAATAAATACTCAATTATTGATAAAAAAATATTTTTTAAAATATTCTTTAGACTAACAATTTGAGAGTTTATTTTATTTAGTTTAAGTGGTCTAATTTTAGGTATTATTTGCTTTTTTATATTTAGTGTTCAATTTATCATTAATGATGTCAATAATCCAATATCTCTTCTTGAATTTATTTCAAAAAATAGGATTTTATGAAATTTTCTAGGAGTTCTTATATACATACTTTTAGTATTAAATATATTTTTATGTTTCTGAATTATTAATAAAAAAAATAAAAAATATTTATCTTTTACTAATTGTTTTGGATTTAATAATAAAACAACAATCATTAATACAACTATTATTTTTTATGGGTTGCTAATATTTTTTGTTTTAGTATCTAATTTAGTAACATATGGAATTATTTCTAAAATATCAAATAACTTAAAACAATATTGATTTATGATTAACATTTTTGCAAGTATTCTATTATTGTTATTTACTGGAATATTTATTGTAATCAATATTAATAATAAAATTACAGCATCAATAGTTAAAATTAATACAATAAAGATATTATTATAGGTCTAAATATGGAACGAAAATTTAACGAACAAGAATTAAATCGTCGTAATACATTAAAACAATTACAAGATATGAATTTGAATCCATTTGAAGTTGAAATTGTAAACAGAGATTTCAATTTAGATGAGTTTAATAAAAAATATGAAAAAATTGAAAAAGAAGTATTACATGAATCTAAAGAAATAATTACATTAGTAGGTCGTGTCATGAATTTGCGACAAACTTTTGGTGTAATAAAAGATTTTAGTGGAACTACTCAAATTTATGCAAACAAAAAAGAATTAGATCCTAATATTTTTCAAATTTTCAAAATGGTAGACATTGGTGATATTATTACTATTTCTGGAACACCAATGAAAACTAACACTGGTGTTGTAACTTTAAATTTAAAAAATATACAAATTGTTAGTAAATCCCTAAAAGTATTACCTGAAAAATATCATGGTCTTGTTGATGAAGAAATTCGAGCTAGAAATAGATATGTAGATTTAATTGTAAATAATGAATCTATGGATACATTTGTTAAACGTAGTATGATTATTAAAACAATTAGAAATTATATGGATAATAATGGATATTTTGAAGTAGAAACCCCTGTATTAAACCCAACATTAGGAGGAGCTAGTGCTCGCCCATTTATAACTAAACATAATGCATTAGATCGTGAATATTATTTAAGAATTGCAACAGAGTTACCGCTTAAAAAATGTATCGTGGGTGGTTTCGAAAAAGTATATGAAATAGGACGTATTTTTAGAAATGAAGGAATGGATGCAACACACAATCCTGAATTCACATCAATGGAAGTATATGCTGCATATACAGGAATGGAAGGAATGATGGATCTTACAGAAAACATCATTAAACATTGTTGTGCAGTTCTTGGAAAATATGAATACAAATATCGTGGTTTTGATATTAATCTAAAAAATAAATTTGAACGAATTCATATGGTGGATCTAATAAAACAAGTAACTGGTATTAATTTTTATGATGTCAAATCAGACGAAGAAGCTATTGAACTAGCTAAAAAACATAATATTCAATTGGAAGATCACCAAAAAAAATATGGACATGTTATTAATGCATTTTTTGAACATTATTGTGAAGATAAATTAATAAATCCAACATTCGTTTTTGGCCATCCAATTGAAATTAGTCCATTAGCTAAAAAAGATTATTCTGATCCACGTTTTACAAAACGTTTTGAATTGTTTATTGGACAAAAAGAATTTGCTAATGCTTTTAGTGAATTAAATGATCCAATTGACCAATATGAACGTTTTGAAGAACAATTAAAAGAAAAAGACCTAGGTAACAGCGAAGCTAATGAAATGGATCATGATTTTATTAATGCTTTAGAATATGGTTTGCCACCAACAGGAGGAATGGGTTTAGGAATTGATCGTTTAGTTATGTTATTAACAGAAAAAAATACTGTTCGTGATGTTCTTTTATTCCCACATATGAAAGATAAAATTAATGAATAAAAAATTCCCTAATGAATATACTCAAAAAGATAATTTATTAGAAACAATAAATTTTATTTATGAATTTAAAACACTTTTTTATAAGAAATTAAAAGAACACTGATGGTTAATTAGTGTTGATGCACCAATAGTAGAATTTGCAACACATTCAAATTCAAGAATTATTAATTTTGACAATAAATATAGTGGTTTTGTTTACCAAATAACAAAATATCCAGATAACTATTTGGCTAATTTTTTTAAAAAATTAAAATATGAAAATAGATATTTAGGTTTAATTTCATTAGTTAATGTTTTTGATCGGGATGCAAAAATCGCCTCAGTAAACTATCTTAATGAACAAACATTCGACTTAAGAATAAAAGTAGAAGAGAGTGATAAAAACGATTTTGATATTTTAATTTATGACTATTATATTAAAGTTGTGGAAATTATCAATAAAACACTTGATGAATTGAAATATGATATTGATCACAATGTTATTTATTCAATTCAAAAAACAAAAATAATAAATCAAAGTAAGAATTTGTTAGATAAAGATACTAAAGACTCATACATTAAAAGACAAGTAGAAAAACATAAGTGTATTGCATTAGTTAATAATAATTTAAATAATTTAGGCGATTTTTGAAAAATTAGTTTTCCTAATGATGATGAATTATGTAGTTCTGAAATATGGGCATATCATTATATTAATAAAAGTCAAATTAATTTAGCTCAAATAAATTTTTCAAAAAATATTGGAGATGAAAATAATAAGAAATATTATTTACATATTGTTATAAACATTAATAATTTTTTATTGTTGTTCACTAATAAATCCCATTTGGGAGAAATTATCCATGGTTGCTGAGATGAAAAAACAATAAATGAGGCAAAAACAAAAAAGATAAATTTACTATAAAAATATGAAATATACAACAATTATACCTGCTGCAGGTAATTCTATTCGTTTTGGTAACAAAAATAAATTAAAAATTAAGATCAATGGTGAAATGTTAATTAAGCATACTATTGATTTATTTAATGAGGATAAAGAATGTGAAAAAATTATTCTTGTAGTAAAAGAAGATGAATTTAATTTTTTTAAAAAAATATTTTATTTAAAAAATAAAGTTATAGTAATTGGACAAAATACTAATTCTCGAAGTGAAACAGTAAGATTTGGTTTAAACTATTGCAAAAAAAGTGAATATGTAATGATTCATGATGGATGTAGACCATTTATTGAGTCTGAATTATTAGATGAAATCAAGAGAGAATTAAATTTGCATGATGCTATAATTCCAATTTTAAAAATATCTGATAGCATAATCCAAGTTAAACCCAATTTAGCTTATTTAAATAGAGACGAAATTTTTAGAGTTCAAACTCCTCAAGCATTTAGAACTAAAATTTT
Source organism: uncultured Mycoplasmataceae bacterium (assembly GCA_947177385.1). GTDB lineage: Bacteria > Bacillota_I > Bacilli_A > Mycoplasmatales > Mycoplasmoidaceae > Ureaplasma. The sequence goes on along the minus strand of CAMWTZ010000004.1, from coordinate 944 downwards.
ATTAGACGCACTAAATCAAATTAATGACTTCAACTCATTTAATGATGAATTTAGTCAAATTATTTTTATAAATCCAAAAATAAATTACAAATTGATTAATGGATCTAATAAAAACATAAAAATAACTTATGAAGATGATTTAAATTATTTTGAATAATATTTATAATGTTAAGTAGTTTTATAAGTCTATTTAAACATAAGAATACTATTTTTAAATTGCAAGATAAAATTTATGAATTAACTTTAAAATATGCTGATAATCTACCTGGTTTTATTAGTCAATATAGAACTAATTTAACTAATTTTATGAAGTATAAAAAAGATGATTTTGCAAAGCAAATATCAAGAGAATTTAAGAATTCTATAACAAATTACATTACAGAATCTTGTAATGTTAAATACTTAAAAAATGCTGTTAATTTAATTGAATTTGATTTAAAAAATGAGTGATATCAAGAATTAATCAACCGAAATGTTAATCCTAGTAATATTGGTATTGTTTGTGAGTCAATATGTGATGATAAGAATTTATATTTATTAGAAAAATCAAATAATAGATTAAAAACATTGCAAGAAATTTTGACTGGTGCAGTAGCCTATACATTAGCTGTTGCTTTTGGTGGTTATAATACTTTAATAGATTTTAAAAAAATATTGAATAATGAAAAAATATTTGATTATTTTAAAAAATTAAATAAGTTAACATATCAAGAGTTTGGGAGCTTTAAAGAAAATATAAAGGCAATAATACAAACAGACTCTAATCATTACATAGGCGAATTTGAAATAGACATTCTCACAAATAAAAATTATTTAATAGATGTGAAATGTTCTAAATTAGAATTTTGCTCATCTTGAATTCAACAATTATTTGTATATGCATTATGTATTAAGAAATATATGAATATTAAAGTGGATAAAATAATAGTGTTGAACCCTATAAC
>CAMWTZ010000003.1 GCA_947177385.1 uncultured Mycoplasmataceae bacterium | reverse complement strand
ACAACAAAACTGGTAACACAACAACTCAACAAGTACGTTACTTCAGCAGCAACCCGCTAAGCAACACAACTAAAAAAGTAAGAATTTAACCTTAATTCTTTTTTAAATAAATGCTATAAAATATTTAATTAATGAAACAATCTTTTATTTATTTTTCTTATATTTTTAAAAATATTATAAAAAGCAAAGTTTTTATAATTTGTGTAATAATGTATTATGCATTAATGTCAATAATTATTTATTTATTACCATCAATTGTTAACATGAGTTATTATCAAGTTTATAATAACAAAATGGTAATGATTACTGCTAACATAATTATTATTGTTTTAGCAATATCAATAGTTATTCAAAATTATAAAAAAAATCAAATTGATGGTAGTGAATTAATTATTTTAAGTAAAGTAATTACAAGATTTGCAATTGCTTGAATTAAGATAATTACAATTTTATTAGTATATATACTAGTAAGTTTAGGATATGTAATTATTAGTTTGTTTTTATTAATAAACAATAGTTTTGATAGTGTAGGAGGAATAATAGTTGGTGCATTTTTTGGGCCTCTTACAACAATGCTATTTTGAAGTGGAATAACATTATTTTGTTGCTTAATATTTAAAAGTACAATTACATTATTCTTATTTGTATTTGGCGCAATGGGTGTAAGTACAGTTATTTCAAATGTTATTGATATAAAAATTCAAAATCCAACTACATTACTAAATCAAGATGGATTTACTACAAATGAATTTTGTTTATTCGAAAATAATGATTTGCAAAATTTTAATACATTTGTAATTTGTTATTACAATGGACAAGTTCTTGATACAAATACTAAAATTAATGATGAATCATTAAGTCAACTTAATTTGCAACCAAATACAGTATTAGAACACTATTGAAATAAAGCAATAGATCAAAGTGGTATTGTTTTATCAACTTATTTTGATATTTGGGAATTAACAAATAATTTATTTAATATCCATTTAAATGGAAAATGATATCCAAAATCATATGATGTTGGTTCGATTACTGCAGAAATGGATGGATATGAGCAACGTAGTGCATTATTCAAATATTTTCCAATAAATTATCTTGAATTAAATGATTTACCAAAAATAGAAATTGATAATGAATTTTACACTTTAAAACTTAATAATTTTAATAGTATTAATAAAAAGTCTATTCAAGATCTTGCAACTTTACCGATACCATCATTATCTAATAATAATTTTTCAACAATTGCTATTTCAAAAGATAATTTAAAAGAATTTGCTCGAAGTTATTTTAGTAATCAAATTATTAAATTAATGAAGGAATATTCACAAAAATTATCAACTTTATCATCATTTAATAATTTAACCATTAATGATGCGGTAGGTTATTTCAGCTTATTATCATCTTATATTCTTACAAAAATGAATATTAATGTTATGGGAATGAGATTTAATAATTCATTCATAAATTCGGTAACTGAAAATATTTATAATTTTCAACGTTATTCATATTTATTATTAAATGATTTAATCAATAATCCAAATGAATATCAAACAATTATTGATTTAGATACAACTAAAGAAATGATCAATAATATTTTGTTATTAAATGCAACAACCAGAAGAATACCTTTAATTACAATGAATGCAAATGAATTTTATAATTTAATGCAAAATTCGAATTTAATTGACAATTCAAAAATTAAAAATTATTATATTGATTTTAGTTTACAAATGCAATTAATGAATGTAAAAAACTTAGAGAGTTTGAACCTTATTGAGTTAAGTTCTACTTTTAACTATGATATTTTATTAATAGTTATGCTAACAATTAGTTTTTCAATTAATATTATTGGTTCAAGTATAGTTATGAATAAAGATCAATATTAAACTAATTTATTAATAGCTAATTCAAAAATTAAATCAATAATTTGACTATTCATCAAACTAATAATTGCCAAACTATTTGTATATTGATCGTGATTGTCAATTTCATTATCAGAGTCCAAATAAATTTTGTCACTGATAATTTTTAAAATATTAAAAGGAACTTTGTAATAATTGCAAACTTGCCCAATTGCAGCAGATTCCATATCAATACTGTAAACATCATTAAGATTTATTTCAAAAAATTTAGAAATATTATTTTTAGTCACAAAACTATCTACTGTGATTGCACATCCTGAAAAAATTGGACGAGCTAAAATTTGTAATTTATCATAAATTAAATTATTGAATTTTGTTGAACATAAGAATTTCTTTGATTCATATGGAATTTGATTTATTTGGTAATTCATATCACAACTAACATCAACATCTCCATATTGACAATTATTTGCAAGATGTAAATTATATATATCTAAATAATTATTAGCAGAGCATGCACTACCAATATTAACAATTAAACGAATAGAAAAATTAGATATTAGTGATGTTGTAGCACGAGCAGCATTAGTTTTACCCACACCACAAAAACTAATTATTATCTCATCATTATAAATATAAAATGTCTCATTATTGATAACTTTTTCATCGCATTTTGAAATGAAATTGTTTAATTCATTTTTTAATGCAACAATTATCCCAATATATGTTTTCATAAAAACTATTTAATTATTCAATTATTCCATCATCAATTATACTTGATTCTATATCTTCTGACTCAGTTTCATTTACTTGATAATTTTTGTCACCACGATTAATTGGTGGTAATTCAGTTAATGATTTAATTCCATATGTATCAAAGAACTTTTGAGTTAAAGTGTATAACCAAGGTTTACCAATTGCATCTGATCGTTCATTAGCTTCAATTAAACCTATTTGTTCTAAACGTTGAATAGCATTAAAGCAATTTTTTTGACGAATATTTTCTATTGTGGATTTTGTACAAGGTTGATTGTAAGCAATAACTGCTAATGTTTCTAAAACACTATCAGATAAAGGTTTGCGTTCTTTTTTATTTAAAACTAAACCAATTTTATTAAAATGTTCTTTTTTAGAAACAAATTTGTATTTGTTACCATATTGAACTAAATAGATACCACTATTAATGTTCTTACTATAGTAATCCATCATTTCATCAAGAATATTATGAATAATTGCAAGTGGTAATTCTGTTACTTTTTTAATATCGTATGCATTTAAACCTTCTGAACCTAAAACAAATAAACATGCTTCAATTAATGAGCGAGCTTCACTAATTTTCATTGTTTTATTGGAAAATTCTAAAAATTTTTGAATTTCATGTCGTTCATTTTCATATTGATTTATTTTTGAACGAACCTTTTCAATTGTCACTTCATTATCTGGAAATTTTGAAGAATCAATTTTAGAGTCTTCTTCTAATTTTGTATATTTTTCTGTTGGTTTATTTTTTTTGTTTTGATAATTTATTTGATATGAACCAAATAATTTTTTTTCTATTTCTAATTTATCTTCAATAGTATTAGAATCATTTGTAATATTTTCAGATGATGAATTAATAATTTTATTAGCTTGAATTAGTAATTCATTATCTTCATTATTAGATTCATTTGTTGAAAAAGATTTATTTTCTTGTTCATCAATAACTTCAATAGATTCGTCATCTTTAATATCTTCATCATCCAAATCGTCTTCATCCTCGTATTCATCATCATCAATTTCAGATGATAGGATTTGACTAGCTAAACTTTGAATATTCGCTAAAGTATCTTCTTCATTTTTTGATGATGAATCATCTAATTTATCGTTGTATAAATCAACATCATCTTCATCATCTATTTCTATATCTAAAATATTTTTATTTATTGACATAAATCCTATTCCTCTCCAAATAAATCTCTACGAATTGAAGCTATAAAATTTTCGGTATCATCACTTGCATTAATAAATTCACTATTTAATTTAATATTAAAATCACCAGTATTAGATTCATCTTCTTCAAAAATGACATAATTTTGGTTTATTAATCATAGTATTATAAAGAACAACATACAAAAATATTCTTTATTTTGTTTACTTAAATCAAACTCAAAAAATAGATTGCTAAATAAAATTGATTTATTACCATATTCACGTAATTTAGACAATAAATCATATACTACAACATCTACACTATAAGTTTGAGTCTCAGCATGTAAATTTACATCTTGTGATAAAGATTGATGAATTGATTGATGTTGTAATAAGTTCTCAAATGCTTCTACTAATTTATCAACACTTAATCTTTTAGGTAATTTTCCTAGTGGAATATCTTCTGGCAAAAAATCATCATATTCTTCTGGGAATTTATCTAAATAATTTTGTCTTTCTAGACGATGATTTTCTAAAAGTGGAATAGCATTTTTATACATTTGATGTTCTAATAACCTACGAATAAAATTAGCTTTTTCTAACTCAAAGTCATGGGATTTCATTTTTAGATCAGTATTAGAATCTGGAATTAAACTTCTTGTTTTTAATTCAATCAAATAAGAAAGCATATTTGCATAATCACTTAATTCCTCTAAATCAATTTTGTTTTTCATGTTTTCAAAATATTTCATAAATTGATCAGTTAATTCTGAAATATTAAGATTTGCAATATCCATCTTTTTTTTGCGAATAAGCTCAAGCAAAACATCCAATGAACTTTTTCGCTCATGAATTTCAAATTCAAATGGAGTAAATTCGTTTTTCAAATCAGACATCATTATTTATCTATTTTTAATTTAATATATTCTTTTTCCATATCATCATGGATTCTTTTAGCTAAAATATTTCGATCCATATTTATGAATGATGTTGCATTTAAATTATGTAAATAACGAATTTTGGCAGTTTTATTATTTTTTATTGGTTCATGATTAGAATCAAGCATACCTAATGTATTTTCTAATACAATTGGTTGAATTGATGAATGAGTTCTATATGCAGATTCTAAAATAGGTGAATGGAAATTACCTAATGAATCTTGATCATAAATACGAGTTCCTTCTAAGAAAACACATACAGAGCGTTTAGATTCTAACATTTTTGTTGTTTGATTAATTATTTCAGGTAGCTGTCTAATATCTTTTCTATCAATAAAAATAGTATCAATAAGAGATGCAATATATCCTATATATGTATCTTTAATTTCTGTTTTAGCAATAAAAGAAACATAAGGTATCCCCTCCATTTCAAAAGTATTTTTGAAAATAATTAAAGGATCAACATTAGATTTGTGATTAGCAACAATTAAAAGAGGTTTATTAGGTAAATGAAAATCTTTTTGTGAATTAATTTTTATATTTTTTCAATACAAAAAGTTTCTTACAAGCTTATAAACTTTTAAGTATCGTTCTTCTGGAGTTGCAACAGTCTTATCTTTTCGGTATCTACGACCTGCTACATAACAACTATGTGATTGAATTAAAAGAATTATCACCAAAAAAGGTCACGATAGAATTCAACCTATTAATTTTATAAAATTAAGCATAAAATAATTTTATCTTATTTTAAAACTCAATATTAAAATAATTTTTAAAGAAAGAAAATGATGAATAAGAATATAAATAATGAATATAAATTATACATAGGTAGTCATGTTTCATTTAGTGCACCAAAATATTTTGTTGGAGCAATTTTAGAATCTTTAGAATATGGTAGTAATTGTTTCATGCTATATACCGGCGCACCACAAAACACTGCAAGAAAACCATTAGATAAATTAAATATTGAACAGGGTCATTTACTATTAAAAGAAAATAATATTAGCTTGGATAAAATTATCGTTCATGCTCCATATATTATAAATTTATGTTCTGAAAAGAAAGAAACTAGACAATTAGCTATTGATTTTCTAGAACAAGAAATAATTCGATGCATGGAAATCGGATCATCATTATTAGTATTGCATCCTGGTAGTAGATTAAATCAAAATTTAGAAATAGGTCTACAACAAGTAATTGATGGACTAAATTTTGTTTTAAATAAATTAGATACTAATGTGATTATTTGTATTGAAACAATGGCGGGAAAAGGATCTGAAGTTGGAAGAAATATTGATGAAATTCAATATATTTTATCCCATATTGATAAGAAAGATAATATTGGTGTTTGTGTTGATACTTGCCATATAAATGATGCTGGATATGATATTTCTTATTTTGATAAATTTTTAGATGAATTTGATGAAAAAATTGGGATAAATAAAATTAAAGTAATCCACTTAAATGATTCAAAAAATCCATTAGGAGCACATAAGGATAGACATGAAAATATTGGATATGGTTATGTGGGATTTGAAAACATTTTAAATGTTGCATGAAATGAAAGATTAAATGGAATTGTCAAAATTTTAGAAACACCGTATTACTTTACTAACGGCAACAAAAATTCACTTCCACCATATAAACATGAAATTGAAATGATTAGAAAGAAAAAGTGATCTGACTTTAAAAATGGTTAATTTCTAATTTATTAGATATAAATTTCAAACAAAAAGTGAAGTACATTTTTAATTAGATGTACTTCACTTTTAAATTTATATATTGTTAATTAAAATAAAATTATTTTAATTCAACTTTTGCACCAATTTCTTCAAATTGTTTTTTCATGTTATTAGCATCTTCAGTTTTAACACCTTCTTTAATAACACTACCAGATTTTTCTGACATTTGTTTAGCTTCCATTAAACCTAAACCAGTAATTTCACGAATAAGTTTAATAACACCAACTTTATTAGCACCAGCATCTACTAAAACAACATTGAAGTCACTTGGAGCATCTGCACTTGCAGCACCAGCTGCAGCAACAGCTACTGGAGCAGCAGCAGAAACACCAAATTCAGTTTCAATTGCTTTAATTAAATCATTTACTTCAAGAATTGACATTTCTTTTAATGATTCAATAATTTGTTCATTTGTTAATTTAGCCATAATTTAAACCCTTATTAATTAATTTTTTGTTTCACTAACTGCTTTTAAAGCATATAAAAAGCTACGAACTGGAGATTGTAAACATGATAAGAACATTGAGTATAATCCTTCACGTCCAGGGATATTTGCAATTTCTTGAACTTTTTGCGCATTTAAGAAATTGTTTTCTAAATATGCACCTTTAATTTTTACACATTCACAATTTTTTGCGATTTTACTAATTTCTTTAATTGGACTAATTTCATCTTCAAATGCAATTGCAATTGCATTTGGACCAACAAAAGATCCATCAAATCCATCAATATTAGCTTCTTTAATAGCTCTAGCAAGAATATTATTTTTTAATACTTGCAACTTTGAATTACTTTTGTTTAATGCAAATCTTAAACTAGTAATTTCTGAAGCAGTTAACCCTAAATATTCAAAAATTACAAATGATTTTGCTTTTTTTAAATTTTCAGAGATTTCATGAACAAGAGTTTGTTTAGCATTAATTGCTTTTACACTCATGTTAAATATTCCTATTAATTGAATAACTAATTGCAATATGCACTTTTAAATTCCTCGGTAACAAATTAAGGTTAATAAACCAGTTACTTTCTTAGGCATCTTGCAATTAATATTGTAACTTATCTTTTTGTTTTATCAAATGGAATTCCTAAGTTTTTTGGAGCAACATCATATCAACTAAATACAACTAATGCTAATAAAGTAATTCCAAATGGAATAATTTTTGCGATATCTGTATCAAGTGATGTAGAAATTGTAATTTGATTGAATAAGCGAGTTAGGAATGAGAATGCAATTGCAACTATTGTTAATAGTGGAATTCTTCAAGAACCAGCAATTAATATTGCCAATGCTAAGAATCCATAACCATTAATATTACCACTGAATGTTCCGCCAAATGTGTACATATATATCCCACCAGCTAAACCAGCAAATGCACCAGAAATTGTTAAAGCAATTCATTGATATTTTAGAACATTAATACCTTGCGCATCAACTGCATTAGGGTTGTTTCCAATTGCTCTAAATCTCAAACCTAGTGGAGTACGTTTAATTAATAAATATACACCACCAACAATAATAAGAGCTGATATAAAAATAAGAATAGATGTTAAATAAATATTACTTTCACCAAATTGTACCATTGATAAATATTGTGATTGTAACTTAGTATGTATACCATTTGATAACAATGGTCCAAGAGGTTCAGTTAAGAATGTTGCTAATCCTAAGAACACGATATTAATAGCAGTACCAGCTACAATTTGATTAGCCTTCAAATTAATTGTTAAGAAAGCAAATATACTTGAGCTGAGTAATGTCATAATAGATCCTATTATTAGCGGTAATATGAAACTTTCATCCCCTAGCTTTGGATAAATTAATTCTGCAAATATTACAAATGATAATGCTGCAAAAATCATTTGTCCTTCAATACTAATATTAGCAATACCAACACGTTCACTAAAATAACAACTGATGGCTCCAAATATCAAAATTGTTGCAATTAAGAAAGTGTAATTAAAAATTGAACCAATATTTAAATCCATAATTAATTACCACCTTTCTCAAAGTTTTTTTGTGCTTCTTCAAATGATTTCAATAACCAAGTTTGTAATGTTTTATTTTCATCTTGAGATAAATTTAATTCTTCAACTTCTTTACTATATTTCTTATATTTATTTTCTAATTGATTTAAACTAGATGTTTTATAAGATTTTAATTTTGAATTGTAGTAATTAGTTGTGTGTATTTTTCAAGAATCAATTTGCTCTTTATTTTTTATATCAATCACTTCATATTTATTTTTAACAATATCAATTTTGTCTTGTTTGATTAAATATTTATCAATCAATATTTCAAATTTTTGTATAAACTTATTACTTGTTAATTGAATAGTTTCTAAGTTTAAATTCTTATTATTATAAGGATTATGTTTAAATAATTTATCAACAGTTCATGTAGATGCTGAATCTGATAATTGATATTTGTAAAAACTGTGATAAATTTTATATTTATCCTTTAAACAAAAATCATTAAAATGTTCATTAACATAAGTTCATAATTTTACTTTTTTATCAAATTTATGATGTGTCATATTTGCAAATATTTCTAACATTTTCATAAATCTATGGTGATTTTCATTTTTGACATTTTCTAAATCAATTGCTAAATCATTTGCTTTGGATTTTGCTATTTCGATTGATTTATCAATGGTCATATTAAATAAATTGTATTTATCAAATTGTATTGCAATGTATTTTAAAAAATAAACATCATTTTTAGTAGATTTAGCTAAAAGTTTATTTGTTAATTTAGCGTGTAAATATGCTGAATCGTATTGTTTGAATAATGAGTTATGAGCAAATAAGATATTATCATATAAATTATTTTTATCGCTAACCATATTTGATAAATGATGAAGGTGGCGACGACTAGAATTTAATAATTGTTGATCATACTTATTATTCTTAATACTAATAGTATTTTGAGTTTGAATTTCAGGATAGAAAGTTTTTGTAGCTTTAAAAACTAATATTCGTTTTTTGTATTGTTTTTTAATATCTTGTTTTTCTTGTAAATATTGACTAGTAAGTAAATTAATTTCTTCATTTGAACTTGATTTATGTTTTAAATCATTTAATTTCAATATATATTGCGAAATTAAAGTTTCCATTTTATTTTCGTATTCTTGATATTCTAAATCCGCTCCTGAGCCATAACGTTTTTTAATGAATCATAATCAAGGTTTGAATTTTAATAAAATAACAAACATTGCAGCACCAAGAATAATCATACCCATAATTAATTGGCTAAATGATGGTGGAACTGATAAGAATGGTGAAGATGATTGGAATAGTCCCATTAAAAAGGCAACTGGAATAATACCAATTGGATTATTTAATGCAATTAAACCAATTGTGATAGCGCTAAAACCTTGAACAGGTAAAGTATCAAAATCACGATTAATTGGAATACTTGGGGTTTGTCCTGCTGTGTATAATACTAAAGCCATCACTCCGACTAATGCACCTGATATAGCCATAGTTGATATATTAATCATTTTGTAGTTATAACCTGCATATCTAGCAGCAGTTTTGCTACATCCTACAGCATAAATTTTGTGACCAAATGTTGTATATTTGTTGATTACTGCAATGGTAATAGCTAAAACAATGAAAATAATAATTGTTGGAATTAATCCACCGTAAACAGTTGATATTAATCTAAACTGTTCAGGGAATGACATAGATTGAGAGAAAATCCCTCCTGGATCTGGATTGTAATATTTAAAAATAATTAATCTAACTGCAAAGTAAATAATTCAGTTTAATAAAATCGAACTAACTACCTCATTAACTTTTAAATAAACTTTTAATAAAGATGTTATTGAAGCAATTGCCATACCACTCATCATTGCAACTAATAAAGCAAATATTTGTCCAAGTCCTGTTGGAAACACTACCCCTGCAGAATCCAACGCTCTAGTAATAACTAATAGTATTAAACCTGATCCAATTAATTGTCCAGGAATACCAATATTAAATATACCTGCTCTAAAAGCAAATGAGAATGCAAGTGCCCCAATTCCTAAAATGCTAATATTTCATATCAATGTACTTGGATCAATAAATCCTTTTGTAAACAAATCTGTCAAAATTGTGATTGGGTTATAACCAACAATTGTTGCGATTAGTAATGAAACAATAATTGCAATGGTAATACATCCAATAATTGAAAACATATTTCGTGTAGTTGATTTTCTTGTTTTTGTATAAATAAATGAATCAGATATCAACTTGGTTCTAAATTTAAATTTATTCATGTTATTGTTTCCCTGCCATTAATTGTCCTATTCGTGAACGTGTCATCGTTTTATATGATCCAACATCTAAGAATCGCCCATTTTGAATAACTGCTATTGTGTTGGCTAATGTTAGTATTTCATCTAATTCATATGATATTAAAAGAATTGCTTTGCCTGCATCACGCTCTTTTAAAATTTGCTCATGAATAAATTGAATTGCACCTAAATCCATTCCACGTGTTGGTTGAACTAATATTAATAATTCATGTTCACGTTGCATTTCACGTCCAATAATAAGTTTTTGTTGGTTACCACCTGATAGCAGACGAGACATTGTAGTACCTCTAGTAGTCCCACGAACATCATATTTATGAATGATATCAATTCCTTTTTTATTGATTTGACTCTGTCGCAAAAAACCAAATTTACTATATGGATTCATATCAATTTCATTAAGAACTGCATTTTTATTAACTGGCATATCTAAAACTAATCCATATTTATGACGATCTTCTGGAATAGAAGAAATTCCAGAACGTAATCTCTTCTTAATTGACATATTTGACAAATTTTTATTCATTAATTTAATTGTTGCCCCAGGTGCATTTATTAATCCCATTAACATTAATGCTAATTCACTTTGCCCGTTTCCTTCTACACCAGAAATAGCAAATATTTCACCTGCTTTAATATTAAAAGAAATTGTTGGATATTCATTTTGAGAGTGTTTCTTTTTGCTATTTTCCTTTGAGCAATTTTTATCAGGATTAAATAATTTTTTTGTCAATTTATTAAATAGTGATGTTTTTGTTTGAGATTTTAGATATTTAGCAACTGGTAAATTTTCAACACTAAATTTAATTTCATTATTTGAAATGTCATGATGTTGATTTTTAATTTCTAATAATTTATGACCAACCATTAACTCAGCAATTTGATCAATTGTTCGATCTTTTATTGCAAAACTATCAATATATTTACCACGTCTAATAACTGTTCCAGAATCTGCAATAGATTTAATTTCAGCTAATTTATGAGTAATAATAATGATAGTTTTACCTAAATTTTTGAACTGACGAATCATATCAAAAAAAGCTTCAATTTCGTCTTGAGACAACACAGCTGTAGGTTCATCAAAAATAAGAATATCTGCTTTTCTATATAATAACTTTAAGATTTCAATTTTTTGTTGTTGACCAACAGTCAAATCAGACACTTTTTTATTAACGTCTAATTTAAAACCATATAAGTTAATTAAATTTTGAATTTCTTGTTTAATTCGACGTTGATTAATTAACTTTAATCGTGATGTTCCCTCATTACCAAGAATAATATTTTCTCAAACAGTAAACTCATCAATTAATTTAAAGTGTTGGTGGACCATACCTAGACCAATATCACTTGCATCTTTTGCTGATGAAAAATTAACTTGATTACCATTTATTTTAATAATTCCTGAATCTGGAGAATAAATCCCGAATAACATACTCATTAAAGTAGATTTACCAGCACCGTTTTCTCCAATAATAGCATGTACTTCGTTTTCTTTAACACGTAAATTTACTTTATCGTTTGCAATGACTTTCCCATTCAAAAATGTTTTAGTAATATCAATCATTTCAATAGCATATTTTGCATTTTCAAATTTGGTAATTTTACTATTTGTAGGTTTTGATTTAATAGTCTTTGTGTTTTTTTTCTTTATTTGTTTTTCCATATTTATTACCTACTACTATTACTATTACCAGCTGCTACTGGTAAAATGATCCCTTTAGATTTTCAATATGCACGCAAACCTTCATAGCAACTTTGCAGGAATGAATGATCTAATAAAACTGAAAAAGAATCTTGGAAAATCAATTTTATAAGTCCTTTATTTTTTTCATAAGCTTCTTTAGTTAGTTCATTTTTTAAAGTAAATGATTTACGTTTTTGAATTGCATTTCAATTAGTTTTACGTCAATCTTCAATTATTTTCATATTGTCATCAATTTTGGATAGAATTATTGGATCATTAGTATATAACGATTCATATCAATTTCTAATTTCTGTCATATCTTCTGGAGTGCTACCAGAACTAATTGGTATCATTTGTTGAGCATCATTTGGAATAGCTGCATAACTAAAATTAATTACAGGTTGCCCTGATGAATCATAAGTTGAGAATACTTTATTTTCTGGTTTATCTAATTCTGATAAATAAGTCTTAATTAATGAATCTTCTAATGCATTTAAATATTCTGATTCTAAATTATTTTCATCTACAACAATATTATTGGGATTTTGTGGATTGTTTAATAATTGAATTGCTTTAATAAAGTATTTTTGACCCGCTGGACTTACACCTACCCCACCATTTCCTAATGTACCTAGCGAAGATCAACCTAATCCTGCAATATCATTTTCTTTTCCAATAGTACCTTCATTTAATTTAGTTGTAATTTTGTCAACAATTACATTAATATTTTTAGTGCTACTAAATTGAACAATTTTATTGTTTCCAACTATTTCTCCATTAGATAAAGATGGTAGTGGAAGATTTATTGTATCATCATCTTCAACAGGACTATCAACACCAATAATAATTGTTTTTAAGTTATTTTGTTTAACTTTTCTAACTGCTTGTTGAACTTGACCACCAGCAACTGGAATAAATATAGAAGGTGCTGAGTTTTTATTTGATAAGAAACTTTCAATGATATCAATTCCCCCATTAGGATCAAATGAATGGGCAAAATTTTGATTTTCACCAGTTCCTATAAATTTTTGAGTAACTTCTTTATAGTTATAATTGCTCATTTTTGGCAAAATATTTTTATTGAAGAAGTCAACTCCTTTTTGAAATCCACCCATGAATGATGTTACCGAAGGGAATGGAAAACCTCCATAAGTAGATCAAGACAAGTTATCACCAAAATAATCACGATTTTCATTCAAGAATTCAGCCATTGCAATTCCTGTAATAAATGAACCTAAATCTGATCTAAATTGAGCAGATGCTAAATTAGTTGATCAGAATGGTTGTAATTTTGTTGTATCAATTAAACCGTTTTGTTCAAAATTGTCAGAATTTGACAAAAAAAGCGGGAAACCATAAACATCGTCAATCAATAGGTAACCCGCTCTACTTAAGTAGTCATAGAATGTTGAATTTTGTTGTTCAGTCAAACATAATGCATTTGTAATTGGTGTAGTATGTGCGTAACTTGCTAAATACAACAACTTAGAACCATTAACAACTGCAGCAAAATATGCTTGAATCAAATCATTAGTCGAAGCCGACTGAGGTGCAGTATAGTATTGTCTATAACGGTTTTGTTCACTATTCAATACAAAACCAGCAACAATTCCACCTGCAACAACTGCAGTTCCACTAATTCCTAGTAAAGTAAATAATAATTTTTTCTTAATCATAGTTTGTATGACTTTAATATTATCATATACTTAAAACAAAAATCAATATCTTTAAAAAATTTTATTTTTTAGGAATTGGCGGTAATTCTACACCTTGTTTTTTTCAATAATCTATTAAACCACTGTAACAAGATTGATAGAAACTATTGTCAAATAAAATTGAAGTTGGAGATTGAAAAATTATTCGAGAAATGTTTTTATTGTTCAAATAATCTTGTTTGTTAAATTGATTTGTTAAATTTAATTCTTTACGAATATTTAGTGTTTGTTGGTTGCTAGCAATTCAATTTTTAATAATTGAAAATCTTTGTTCGATAATATCGTCATTATCATTATAATAATCTTTCAATCATTGTTTGATTTCAACATCACTTCCAGATATTGGTAACATTTGAGCACCATTATTTGTGATATCTGCATATGAGAATGTTTCTCCAGATCCTAAAGAATAGGTTTTATTCTCTGGTTTATCTAATTCTTGCAATTTTTGAACAAAAATCGGATTAGTTGATTTTAGCGCACTCATATAAGAATCATATTGAACACCATCTAATATTTCCATTGCAGAAATAAAGAATTGTTCTCCTGCTTTACTAACTCCTACGCCACCATTAAATAGAGTTCCAAGTGATGAGTAACCTATTCCACCGATATTACTAACTTCTAGAGCTGCATTAGAATTTGGTAAATTTTTACCACTATTAATATTTTGGGTAATTAAATTTAGCATATCACCTAAATTTTTTACACTACTGAATTGAACAATTTTGTTATTACCAATAGTTTTATTAGATGGTAAATCAACCAATGGTAAATTAATTGTGTCATCTTCTTCTACAGCACTATCGACACCAATGACAATTGTTCTAAGATTTCTTTGACGAATTAACCGAGCGGCTGAACCAATTTGTGGACCAGCTACTGGTAAAATCAATGAAGGTTTTTTATTTAAGAAGTTATTAATTAAATCATCACCTTGATTTGGATCAAAACCGTTAGCAAAATTTCCAGTTTGATTTTCACTAAGAAGAATTTTTTTAACTTCTTTATACCCTTGCTTTAATGGAACTATATTTTGATTAAAGAATTCAATTCCTCTTTCAAATCCGCCCATAAAGCAAGTGACTGTTGAAAATGGTAAACCACCATAAGTACATCATGTTAATTCTTCACCAAAATAATCTTGGTTCTCATTCAATAATTGAGCAGCAGCTATTCCTGTTATAAATGAACCTAAATCTGCTCTAAATAAAACAGCTGCTACATTTGTAGTTCAAATTGATTGTGATCCACTAAAACCATCAACTTGAATAACTTTACCATTTGAATCAGTCTTTTCATTAAAAACTGGAAATCCATAATTAGAGTCTAATAATAGAAATCCAGTTTTATTGAAATAACTATAAAGAATTTTGTTTTGTTGTTCAGTTATATTTAAAGCATCTGTCAATGGAACACCATGAATGTAACTTGGTAAGTATAAGAATTTAGCGCCATTTACAACTGAAGCAAAGTAAGATTGTATAATATCTGAATTACTTGAACTACTTGGAGCAGTGTAATAGTAATTGTAAACTTGTTTTTGAGATGAGTAATAATAAGAAACACCAATACCTGTAGCTAATGCTACAACAATTGGTGCTGTAATCATAGTAATAATATATTTCTTTTTTAGCATTGTTTGTAACCTAAAAAAGTATTGTATATTATTTTTTTTCAGTTTTAAAATTTTTATTTTTTATTAATTTTTAAAGTATCATCGCTATCATTAAAATCAATTTTAAATTCAAAATTTTTACTAATTTCATTTTGAATAATTAATTGGGCAAGGTTATTTTCAATGTGTTTTTGGATTCAACGTTTAATTGGACGAGCACCATATTGAGGATCAAATGCACGTTTTGCAATAATTTCACTTATTGCGTTATTAAATTTTATTAAATATCCTTCTTGATGTAATCTTTCAGATACTTCATCTAATAAACGAATACTTATTTCTTTAACAACTTTTTCATCTAATGGATTAAATATTACAATTTCATCAATCCGATTGATTAATTCAGGTTTTAAATAACGATTTAATTCTTCCATTACTTTAGATTTTTCATTATTTAAAATTCTGTCTGCTCCAATATTTGAAGTCATAATAATTATGGTATTTTTAAAATTTATAGATCTTCCTTGAGAATCTTTTAATGACCCTTCATCTAGAATTTGTAAAAATAAATTTAAAACATCGAGATGAGCTTTTTCAATTTCATCAAAAAGAATAACTGAATATGGATTTCGGCGAACTGATTCAGTCAATTCTCCTGCTTTTTCATATCCAACATATCCTGGTGGAGCACCAATTAATTTAGATACAGAATGTCTTTCCATAAATTCTGACATATCGAATCTAATCATAGCTTTTTCTGTATTAAATAATTCATAAGCTAATGCTTTAGCTACTTCAGTTTTACCAACTCCAGTTGGTCCAATAAATAAAAATGAACCGATTGGACGATTTGGATCATTAATTCCAGCACGACCACGTAAAACTGCATTTGATACTAATTTAACAGCTTCATCTTGACCCTTAACACGTTTCAATAAATTTTTATCTAGATTTAATAATTTTTCTTTTTCTGTTTCAACAATTTTATTTAGAGGTATACCTGTTGATTTAGAAATTACTTCACTAACTTCATTTTCAGTTACAGTATCTTTAATTAATCTATTATCTTGTTGACGAACTTTTTCTTCTTGTTGACTTTTTTGTTGTTCTAATTCAGGAATTTCATAATATAACAAACGAGATGCTTTAGCATATTCGCCTTGAGATTGATATTGTTCAATCATTGAACGTGCGTTATCAATTTTACTTTTTAATTCAATAATTTTATCTGCTTCTTCTTTTTCTTTAGATCAAATATCAGTAAGTTTCTTATCTTCTTCTTGAAGAATAGATAATTTATCCTCAATTGCTTTTAGACGATCAAGTGCTTTTGAATCATCATCTTTTTCAAGTGACGCTTTTTCAGTTTTCAAATTAATAATTTCTCGTCTAATATGATCTAATTCTTCTGGCATTGAATGCATTTCAGTTTGTACTTTAGCACATGCTTCATCAATTAAATCAATCGCTTTATCAGGTAAAAAACGATCAGAAATATAACGTTCAGATAAATCAACTGCAGATATTAATGCATTATCAGTTATTTTAACTCCATGAAAAACTTCTCATTTTTCTTTCAAACCACGCATAATTGTTAATGCTTCAGTTTTAGTTGGTTCAGTTACTAAAACTTTTGTCATACGTCTTTCTAAAGCAGCATCAGGTTCAATAAATTGGCGATATTCATTCAAAGTTGTTGCACCAATTAATTTAATTTCTCCACGAGCCATCATTGGTTTTAAAATATTTGCAGCATCCATTGCTCCAGAAGTTTTTCCCATTCCTACTAATTGATGTACTTCATCAATAAATAAAATTATTTGGGAATTAGAATTTTTAATTTGGTTAATAATTTGTGTCAATCTTTCTTCAAATTGACCTTGATAACTTGCTCCAGCTATTAATGATGATAAATTTAATTCTCATATTTCTTTGTCTAATAAAATGTCTGGAACATCACGATGGACAATTCGTTGCGCTAATCCTTCAACAATTGCAGTTTTTCCAACACCAGGTTCTCCTATTAAAACTGGATTATTTTTACTTTTACGAGAAAGAATTTCAATGACACGACGAATTTCTTCTTCACGTCCAATAATTGGATCAATTTTATTAGCAATTACTTCTTTGTTAATGTTTCGACCAAAATTTTCTAAAGCATTAAATCCTGGTCCACCTGTTTGTTTTATTTCCATATTATTTCTCCTTTTCTCATTTTATATAATTATAACAAAAATTAGCACTCGTGAATAACAAGTGCTAATTTATCTTATTTATTGTAAATTAATCCTTTAAGATTAACCATTGATTTTATTGCTTCAGTTAAGCCTTGGACTCCAAAACCAGAATTTTTAACTCCTAAAAATGGAAAGAAATCTGGACCACGAGCTGATGATCGATTTAAATTAACTGATCCACACTCCAGTTGAATTGCAATTTTTTCAAATAATTCTACATTTTCAGTAAAAACAGAAGCTTGTAAACCATATTCTGATTTATTTGATAATTCAATTGCTTCTTCAAAACTATTAATTTCAATAATTGGTAAAACTGGACCAAATGGTTCTTCCCATGCAATTCTCATATCTTTTGTAACATTGTCTAAAATAACTGGATAAACAATATTACCATCACGTTTTATTGTAGTAGTTGCAATTGCACCATTTTTAATAGAATCGTTAATTAGTTCCATAACATAATCAGCAGATTTACTTGATACTAATGGAGTAATATTCGGATTATTTTCTGGCAATCCAATTGTTAATTTTTTAGTTAATTCAGTGATTTTATCAACTAAACTAGAATGATTTTTCTTAGTTACAAAAACACGTTTTATAGCTGTACAACGTTGACCATTATAACTTAATCCGCCTTTAACAATTTCAGATGCTGCTAAATCTAAATTAGCATCATCCAAAACAATTGCTGGATCTTTTCCACCCATTTCTAAAACTAAATGAACTTTATATGCTAATTTAGCAATGTGGTTACCAACATTTGCACTTCCAGTAAATGAAATCATCTTTACATATGGATGTGTAACTAATAAGTCACCTATTTCTTTCCCTTGACCAATTACACAATTTACAACACCTGGTTTAAAATTAGTCTCAAAAAATAATTGACTAATATATGCACCAACAAGACTTCCTTGAGTTGCTGGTTTGTAAACAACAGTATTTCCTGTAATTAGTGCAGGTGCTAATTTAGATATTAATAAATTTATTGGATAATTAAATGGAGAAATTGCTAATACTACACCAAGTGGTTCCATTATAAATTTTCCAACTTTATTTTTTACTTTATGAATTGTTTCATCAATAATTAGTGGTTTATCGATCATTCCTTCATAAATATTTATTGTATCTACAATATATTCCGCACTTCGTTCAACTTCTACAATTGCTTCTTTTTTAGATTTTGCTATTTCTAAACATAATAAATTTGCAAGTTCTTCTTTGTTTTCTAACAATTTATCTTTAAATTTTAAAAGCAATTCTTTACGTTCTTTAAATGTTGTATGTTTTCATTCACTAAAAGCATTATTAGCTGCTATCATAGTTTTTTCAACAATATCTTTAGGTTCAAAAAGTGGAACTTCACCTGCAACTGAATTATCTGTTGAATTTATAATTTGAAGTTTCTTTTCGCTATCAATTAGTTGACCATTTACAAGTATTTTATATTGTTTCATTTTTTTCCTTACTTCTTGTAAGAATATTATATATCACTGGGAGAGAATATATTAAACCAGATACAATAGATAAAATTACCGCTATATAAAGTAATAAGTTTTGAATTGCTCAATAATATATTGAATTAACTAATATTAAATTACCACCAAAGAACAATAAAAAAGAAATAGCAATAATTAAAACAAAAGTTTTTACTTTCCCATAAATATTTGCTGCTGAAATAATATTCTTTTGCAACATATAAAACCGAAGTCCATCAATGATAAAATCACGAATTAATAAAATTATAGGTATTCAAATTGGAACTAAATTTTGTTGAGGACTAGCTAAACAAAAAAGTGTGCAATTAATTAATAATTTATCTGCTAATGGATCTCAAAATTTTCCAAATGTACTTATTACTTTTCATTTTCTTGCTAAATATCCATCCAAGAAATCTGTAATACTTGCAAGAATAAATAAAATTCCAGCAACAATTTGAAAATTCGAAATTCTTATTAAACCATATTGATTGTTCAAATTAAATTGAATATTATAAACAACTGCTGTAGGTTCAATTAAAAGCAAAACAATAATTATCGGAACTAATACAATTCTGAATATTGTTAAAATATTTGGAATATTTTGCTTTTGAAAAAATTTTACTTTCATTAAAAATTGATTGAACCATGTGTACGTGGAAATGGAATAGCATCACGAATGTTGCTAATACCTGTTAAATACATTACTAGACGTTCAAATCCTAAACCAAATCCTGCTGAACTATAATAACCATATTTTCTTAAATTTAAATATCAATTTAATGGTTCTAAATTCATATTAAGTTCTTGACATCGAGTAAGTAATTTATCATAATTAGATTCCCGAACAGATCCACCTAGTAATTCTCCAATTCCAGGAACTAATACATCAGTTCCTTGAACAGTTTTACCATCATCATTTTGTAACATATAGAATGATTTAATTTCTTTTGGATAGTTGTATAAAATAACTGGTGATTTACAAACAACTTCACACAAATATCGTTCATGTTCACTACCTAAATCCATTCCAAAATGAATATCAGTGTCTTCAAATTTGTGACCATTTTTAACAGCCTCTGCTAATTTCTCAATGCCTTCTTCATAAGACATATGAATAAATGGTTTATTAATTAATTGATTCATTCTATCAATTAAAGTATTATCAATTTCATCATTTAAAAATTTAATTTCATCAGCACATGAATCCATGTAATATTTCACAACATATTTAATCATTGATTCTTCTAATTGCATTAATTCTTCTAAATTACAAAATGCCAATTCTGGCTCAATCATTCAAAATTCTGCAGCATGTCGTGCAGTATGAGATTTTTCTGCTCTAAAAGTAGGACCAAAAGTATAAATATTACGGAATGCTTGCGCATAAGCTTCTCCGTGTAATTGACCTGTAACTGTTAAATTAACTTGTTCACCAAAGAATTCTTCTTTTTCATTAGTAGTTAAGAAAAAAGTTTCGCCAGCGCCCTCGCCATCATTAGATGTAATTAATGGAGTTGCTACTCAAACATAATTTAATTCATGAAAAAATTTATGAATTGCAAATGCTAATTCAGATCTTGCACGCATTACTGCTGAAAATAAATTAGTTCTTGGACGCAAATGAGCAATTTCACGTAAAAATTCAACTGTTTGTTTTTTATTTTGTAGCGGACAAGATTCATCATTATCTTTTAATAAAATAACTTCTCCAGCTAATAGTTCAAATGGTTGTGGTGCATTAGGAGTCGCTTTAATTACACCTACTACTTGAATTGCAGATAATGTACGAAAGTTTGCAACTTCATCAGCATTTGCAAGTTCGTCACTTTTATAAACAATTTGAATTGGTTTAAATGATGTACCATCATTAAAACTAATAAATCCGATTTTCCCATTAAAACGGTTTTGTTTAACAAATCCTTTTAATATGACTTTTTTATCGATATATTTTTCAATATCTGTATAAACTAATTTAACAGTTAATTCCATTTTATTCCCTTAAGTTTTGTTTTAATAATTCCACACGATCTAATTGTTCTCAACTAGAATTTTTTTGATTATAGCCAAAATGACCATAAGTTGAAGTTGTTAGATAATTTACATCAAATAATTTTAGATCATTGATAAAATCATTAACTCTAATTTTAAATGATTTTAAAATTGCATTTAGAATTTGTTCTTCAGAATATTTTGATGTTCCAAAAGTATTAATGTTAATTGAAATTGGTTCAGGCATTCCAATACCAAAAGATAATTGAATTTCACAATGAGTAGCAATCTCTGCTGCAACAATATTTTTAGCAATATATCGAGCGAAATAAGCGCCGCTACGATCAACTTTGGAAGGATCTTTACCACTGAATGCTCCCCCGCCATGTCGAGCATATCCACCATATGTATCAACAATAATTTTTCTACCAGTTAGACCTGTATCTCCTATTGGTCCACCAATGACAAATTTCCCACTTGGATTTATAATTTTTTTAAAATTAAGATTTAAATTATGATTTTTTGCAACTAAATCCATTAATGGAGAAACAAAATTTTCAATATCTTTTTGTTTAGCTGTTTCATTATGTTGAATCGAAACTAGAAATGTATCAATTACAGGATTATTTGAATCACTATAATCAATTGTTACTTGTGATTTCATATCTGATTTAATGTAATCAAATTCAGGTTTTTTTCTATATTCATCCATAAGATAAACTAATTCATGAGCAAGAGTAATTGGTAAAGGCATTAAATCTTTGGTTTCATTGCATGCATATCCAAAAACTATTCCTTGATCACCAGCACAAATTTCTAAGTTACTTTTCACAACTGCATTGTTAATATCTTGGCTTTGAGAATTGATATTACTAATAATTGTAAAATCTGATTCATTATATCCTAGAGGTTTTACAATATCTCATGCAATTTTAATTACATCAACATATGCATTGGTGGTAATTTCTCCACCAATAACAATTAAACGATTACTAGCAAAAACCTCACAGGCAACTTTACTATTTTTGTCTTGTTTTAAGCAAGTAGTAAGAATTGCATCAGAAATTTGATCACAAATTTTATCTGGATGACCAGGACCAACTGATTCACTTGTAAAAAGCTTCTTAAATTTTTGCATTACATAAACCTATACTTAAATTAAATTTAAATTATAATTCGTTTAGTTGTTGTGCTAATTTTTTTGCAGCAATTTCTTGATTTTTTACTCAATAATATTCATCTATACAATAACATTTGTAACCACGATCCATAATGAAATAATATTGATCAATAATTTCAAACATATTTTGAATATTAGTATTGTTTTTAAATTTATTAATAATGATTGCAAGTTTTGTTTCATTTGTTTTTGCATCAACAATAGCAAAATCAATAATTCTTGAACCGATATCATAATTAGAAATTAATTTATATTTTTCATTTCTATTTATAAATTTATTAACAAGATTAGAAATTTGTTCACTAATAATTTTGTGTTCAACAAATGTTGCTAAAACATTTTTATTTGTACTTTCAGTTTCTAAGTAATCACAATAATTAATAAATTGATAGAACAATTTAGCATTTGGATTGTTAATGTTAATAGACATTTCACTTGCTAAGAATGATTTAACAATTATCATTTTTTCTTTAGCTCTAGTAATTGCAACATTTAAACGATTAATACCACCATCCATAAATACTGGACCAAAATTAGCTCTAAATGAACCTAAAGCATCCTTACCATACGTCATAGATAAAATGATTAAATCACCTTCATTACCTTGAACATTTTCTAAGCTACATACAATTAAATCACCATTTGAATATTTATCAAAAATTTGTTGTGATAAACTCATATTTTTTACTATTAATTGTTCAATATAAGCACTTTGTTTAATACCAAATGTAACAACAATAATTTTGTTATATTTATTAATATTTTGCATTAATAATTCATAAACTGTTGTCGCTTCTTCTTTATTAACACCATCATCATAAATGCTTTCTACATTTACAACTTCAATTGCATGTTTTGTAATACCATTTTTATTGACGAATTCAAGATTATTGTTATAAATGTAGTCATTACTAAATTGAATCAAGTCACGATGATTAGAACGGTAATGATTACGTAAATGATAAGTAGGTCATAATGATACTTTTGCACGATCTAGCAATGAATCTACTTGATCATTATCTGCATATTCATAATTTTGTGATTCATTTTCTGCACGATTAGCAAAGAATGAAGTTGGTTTTAATTGTTTGTCGTCACCTGCAACAATTTTAATTGTGCAACGATAAACAATTGGATAAGCACGTTCCATAAAAATTTGTGATGCTTCATCAAAAATACCATAATCAAAAATATTTTTTTCTAATGGTAAAGATTGGGAAATTAATTCTGGAATTGAAATTCAGATTGGGAAAATGATTTTTAATTCGTTATAGTAGTTTGTAATAAATTCTTTAATTGGGACATTATTTTTAGCATCACGACGAGCAATTGAAAAAATTTCACGAATTCTTTGTTTTGTTTTGTCGTCTAATGAAGATAATCTTAATTTTAAAACATTTAAACAATGAGTTGCAATAATACTTGTAACATTATGAGCTTCATTAATTAAAGCACTTCTATATGAAAGGATATTTGCTCATAAATCAACTTCAAGAATTTTGTTATTTCCAATAATTTCATTCTCAAATGTAATAATTTTAGAAATAATTGTATATTCTTCATTCGAAATATGAGAAATAGCTGAAAAATTGATTAAGTCATCACTTGAAAAGAATACTAATTGTTTTTCTCCTAATTCAAGGATGTATTGCTCATTTAATCATTGATTAAAATACATTAAAACAATATTTTGATCAATAGCAAAATTATCTTTTAAATCAAATAATGTTAACAAATATTCATTATCATTTTCTGGAATTTTTGCAAACATTTTGAAAATATTAAAATATTCTTTACATTGATCTTCATTTAAATCGCCATTTAATTCAATATATGAATTTAATTTTGTACTTGCAATAAATGTATTAAATAAATTTTGGAATTGACTAATAGATTTTAAATTATTTATTTTTGAAATGAATGAATTAATTTTACTTGCTCTTGCAACCATATATTCAAGCAAGTTTCTATTAAATAAATTTGAAGATGATTGTAATTCCATTAATCCAATTTTTTGTTCTTTCAATAGTGATGGATTTTTATTAATAGAAGATAAAAAATGGCGATTTGTAATTAATCTTGCATTTTCTAGAAAAGCAATAAATCTTGCTTTTAAATTAACAACGTTTTTATTATGTAAACGTAAAAAATTTAAGAAATTATATTTAATATCCAAAG
>CAMWTZ010000002.1 GCA_947177385.1 uncultured Mycoplasmataceae bacterium | reverse complement strand
TACAAAATTTTTGATAATTAACGGTTCTGATAAATTTTTTAGTTCAAGTGGTAGTTCAGGTGGAGAATTAAATAAATGAATTAATAAAAAAATAAAAAATAAATTAAAAACTAAAGGTTTCGATTTTTTTATAAGTAATGTTTCTGAAGAATATTCTTTATCTGAAGAAGTAAAAAAAATGAGATGAATCCAATGTCATAATTTTTCATTTTCCTTTATGATGATTTAATATGCCATCGGTTGCAAAAAAATATTTTGATAATGTATTAATGGAAGCTGGAACTGTTCAAAATAAATTATGATTAAATGATGGAAGAACCAGAGAAACTCCAAATGCAAACTATTATGGAACAGGTGGCATTTCACAAAATAAAAAATATATGATTATTGTAACAATAAATGCACCAAAAGAAGCATTTTTAGAAAATCATTTCTTTGATTGTGATCTTGATAAATTGCTAATATCAGTCCACAAAATGTTTCAATTTTTAGGAATGAAGCCATTAAAATCTTTATCTATGAATGATGTTATAAAAAATCCTAATATAGAACGATATACTAATGATTTGGAAAATCATCTAGATGAAATGATTGAATTACTAAAATAATATAATTTATTTTATAAATTAATTTAGTTTGAGTGTGCTAAATATTATAATAATTGTTATTCAAAATTTATTAGCTACTTTATTAGTATCAACTCCAAATTAATAAAATTTGAGAAATATTGCTATAGCATGAAAAATATTAGTATGTGTAGATTTACACATATTTTTTTTATGATAGTACTTAAGAAAGAGTATTAATTTACTCCTTTTTTCATTTCTATATATTGTTTTTAAATGTATAATAACTTAATTTAATAAAATAATATAAATATGTCAAATTCTAGCAATAGTCGAAATACTTTATTTAGTAATATTTGAAAAATTTTAAACAAATTACGTTGTCAATCATGAGAATCAAAAGAATATATTCTTGGTTTCATGTTTTATTATTATTTGTCTAATTATATTTGTAACCATATAAATGAAATAGAAAAAAAATGATATCCTAATTTTTCTTATTCAAATTTATCAGATGATGAAATTTCAGATGAAGCAAAAAAACAAATAATTAGTGAAATTGGTTTTTTTATTTATCCTAGTGAGTTATTTTCTAATGTTTATAACAAATATGAAAATGATTATGAAAATTTAAATGAAGCTCTTAATTCAATATTTATTAATATTGAAAGTAGCACTAATGAAATCGAAAATTATGATAATTTTAAAGGTTTGTTCAAAATAATAGATTTAAATAATGAAAAATTAGGACTTAATCCATTAGAGAGAAATAAGTTTTTAATAAAAATTATTAGTGAAATAAATAATTGAGATTTAGATGATCCTAAAAACCATAATATTGACATTTTTGGTGATGCATACGAATATTTAATATCAATGTATTCTTCAAAAGCAGGGAAGAAGGGGGGCAATATTTTACTCCGCAACAAGTAAGTAAATTACTTGCTCATTTATGCTTAGATTTTTCAAATATTAAACCTAAAAAAGCATACGATCCTGCTTGTGGATCTGGTTCTTTATTATTACAAGTAGATAAAATATTTAAGACAAAATATCCAAATGAATCGATTTATTTAGTTGGTCAAGAAAATGATCTTACTACATACCAATTAAGTAGAATGAATATGTTTTTACATGGAATAAATTATTCTAATTTTGATATTAAATATGGCGATACATTACTAGACCCAAAACATAGGGACTTGAAGTTTGATGTAATTGTTTCTAATCCGCCATATTCTCAATCTTGAGACATAGAAAATAAACCAACATTAATTAACGATGAGAGATATTCTGGACCAGGCATATTAGCTCCAAAAACAAACTCTGATTTTGCTTTTATATTGCATGTACTTCATCAATTATCAGATACTGGATGCGCATCAATTATTTGTTTTCCAGGTATTTTCTATCGATCAAGAGCTGAATATAAGATTAGAAAATATTTAGTAGATGGAAATTATGTTCAAGCATTAATTAGTCTTCCAAATAATTTATTCTTTGGAACAAGTATTGATACAGTTATTCTTGTTTTAAAGAAAAACAAAACTAATAATGATGTCTTATTTATTAATGCATCTGATTTTTATAATAAAGTGACAAACAAAAATGATTTGTCTGATGAACATATTAAACAAATTCTTGATATTTATACACAACACTCAGATGGTAAATACAGCAAAGTTATTAGTAATGAGATTATTAAAAACAATAACTATGATTTATCTGTAAATAAATATATTCCTAAAAATATCGAAAAAGAAGAAATTGATATTAAGCAACTAAATGAAGAAATTAAAAATATTTCAGATAAAAATCAACAATTAAGATTTGATATCGAATCTTTAATTAAGGAAATTGAAAATGACTAAGTTCGAACAATTACTTAATGAGATGTGTCCAAATGAGTGTGAGTATAAAGATTTGGGATTATTAGTTGATATAGATAGCGGAATATGAATTAAAAAAACTGACTTAATTAATAATGGTAAATATATTGCAATCAGTGGAGGTACAAAACCATTTGGACTAATTGATAAATGAAATCGTGAAGAAAATACTATAACTATAGTTCGTTGTGGATGTGCAGGTTATGTTTCATATCAAACAGAAAAATTTTGTTTAAGTGATGCTTGTTACTCTTTAACAAAATCAAATATTGTTGATGCAAAATTCTTGTTTTATTATTTGAAGTCTATACAAGATAAAATTTATTCATTAACAAAAAAAGCGGTTCCAGATAGATTAAATAAAGAAAATTTAAAATCTCTCCCAATCCCCATCCCACCACTATCTGTCCAAACCCGCATTGTGGAAATTCTGGACAAATTTACAGAATTAGAGAAAGAATTAGAGAAAGAATTAGAGAAAGAATTAGAGAAACGAAAAATTCAATATGAACACTATCAGGCAGGAATGTTCAATTTTGGTGATCAAGAATGTGAATGGAAGGAGTTAGGAGAGGTTGCTGATATTGTTAGAGGTGAAAGAGTAACGAAATCAGAATTATTAGATGATGGTGAATATTTTGTTATATCTGGTGGAGTTAAACCAATGGGCAAATATAACAAATTTAATAGAAATGAAAATACTATAACAATTTCTCAGTATGGTGTTGCAGGTTATGTTTCATATCAATTAAATAAATTTTGAGCGAATGATGTGTGTTATTGTGTCTTACCAAAGCAGATATTAATAAACAAATTTTTGTATTATTTTTTAGTTTCAAAACAAAATTATATCTATGAATTAACTACAAAAGCAATTCCAGATTGTTTGCCAATAACTAATTTAAAATCTCTCCCAATCCCCATCCCACCACTATCTGTCCAAACCCGCATTGTGGAAATTCTGGATAAGTTTTCTGCTTTAATTGATTCTGCGAATCAAGGTATTCCTAAAGAAATTGAATTACGTAAGAAACAATATGAATATTATTTGAATAAGTTATTAACATTCAAGGAGAAGAAAGATGATTAATAATCCAAAATCTCTTTATACAACAATCATTGATAATGAACATCCAACAGTTATTAAAAATTTTGTTAAGAATGAATCGAATTCTAAATTTTCTTATGACTATAACATTAAAGAGAGTCAAATAGAAGATGAATTTGTTAAAAGATTGACAAAATTAGGATATGAAAAATTATCAATAACTAAAATTGATGATTTAGACGAAAATTTAAAGATCAAAATACAAAAATTAAATAATATAGAATTTTCAGATTCTGAATGAGAAAAAATTAAAAAAGAATGAATTTTCAAAGATTTATCTTATGCAGAGTGTGCCACGTATAGAAAATAATTATTTGTATACACTAATTCGTAGTGACGGTACTCCAATAAATATCAAATTAATTGATAAAGAAAATGTTAATAATAATTATGTTCAAGTAATTCAACAATTACAATTAACAAGCAGTAATGATAGTCATCGATATGATGTTGTCATTTTAGTGAACGGTTTACCTTTTGTTCAAATTGAACTTAAAAAATTTGATGTTGATTTAGATAATGCATTTGGTCAAATTTCTCGTTATAGAGAATCTATCTCCAAAAACCCTAATTTGTTATGCTACATTAGATTATTTGTTATTTCTAATGTTAGACAAACAAAGTATTTTGCTAATTCAGAGAAAACAATTAATGTTAGTGGGCAAAATAAAAAATCCAAAGTAATTCATTCTAAAAAATTTACAACATATTGATCAGATAGTAAAAATAATAAAATAGAAAATCTTTTTGATTTGATTGATAATTTCTTCACAAAAAGAACATTATTAAATCTTTTAATTTATTACTTTATTTTAAAAGATCAAAAAGAATTAATTGCAATGCGTCCTTATCAAATAGTTGCAACAGAAAAAATACTAAATAGAGTTAACATAGCAGTTAACTCTAAAGATAAATTAGGTACAAAAAGTGCAGGTGGTTATGTTTGGCACTCAACAGGTAGTGGCAAAACAATTACATCTTTCAAAGCCGCTGAACTTATTCATAATTGTTTTAATAAATTAATTAAAAAAGTAATATTTGTTGTTGATCGCAAAGATTTAGATTATCAAACATATCAGGAGTATGAACGAATTAAGGCTGGATTTGCTTTCTCAACTAAAAATACAAAACAATTACAAAAAAATTTAGAAGATAACGATAAACCATTTATTGTTACAACAATTCAGAAACTAACTAAATTTATTAAGAATAACCCTATTAATGAAATATATAAACAAGAAGTTGTATTAATATTTGATGAATGTCACCGTAGCCAATTTGGAACAATGCATTCTGATATCGTTAATAAATTTAAAAAATATGCAATTTTTGGTTTTACAGGAACGCCAATTTTTGATGAAAATTCTACTAAAATTTCAGGTACTAGTTTAGTTAATAAAGATCTTAGTAAAAAACATAATGTTACTAATAGAACAACAGAATCTTTGTTTGGTGACCAATTACATGTTTACAATATCCTAGATGCTATTAATGATGGCAGCGTTCTAAAATTTAATTTACATGATAATTTTATACAAGATGCAAACCAATTTGACAACTCCTCTAGAATTGGTGTTATTGTTCAAGACATCTTGAATCGTTTTGATAATCTTACATTGCAACACAGCAATAATAATAGAGAATTTAATTCTATTCTCGCTGTCTCATCAATAGATGATGCAATTAAATATTACGATACTTTCAAAAATATATAAAAGATAATACCAATTTAAAGATAGCTAGCATTTTCTCTTTTAACAACAATGATTTAATCAATGACATTGATTTTGAATTTGATGAAAATCCAGACTCAATTGATGGGTTATCTGTACCTCATAAAGAATCTTTAAAAAAAATGGTTGCTGATTACAACAAAATATTTAATGTTTCTTTTGATATTGAAAAAGATGATGGTTTTCAAAATTATTATAAAGATATATCAAGCAGAATGAAAAACACTGAAATTGATATTCTAATTGTTGTTAATATGTTTCTAACAGGATTTGATGCACCAAGATTAAATACACTCTGACTAGACAAAAATCTAAAAACTCATAATTTAATTCAAGCATTTTCAAGAACAAACCGAATTTATAATTCTAGTAAAATTTGTGGCAATATTGTTAGTTATGCAACAAGCAAAGATAATGTTGATGAAGCAATTAGACTTTATAGTAATAACAATAAAAACATTTCTATTCTTATTACTCCATTTAGTGAAACTTACAAAGAATATGTAGAAATTGCAAAAAAATTATTATTGTTCAATGAAATAAATGGTTCTAATTTATCAGATGAGTTAAAAATTGAATTTATTAAGTTATTTCCAAAATTTTTACTTGTCCGCGAACATATCCGTGTGCATGATAAAGAGTTTAGTGAATGTGATAAAGTTATTAATGAAAAACAACTTTATGAATTTCAATCAAAATATAATGAATACAAAAATAATTTAGAACAAGAAGAAAAGTCTAAAGAGAAAAATCAAACGTTGTTAAATGAAATTAAACTTAATGAGGAAATCATCAAATCTTATGATATTGATGCAAAATATATTATGAATTTAATTAGTAATAAAGATAAATCTAATTTTAGTGATGAGGATATATTACAAAAAATTCATTTGAATAGTGAAACATCAAAATATGCAAATTTCATTTTTAGTTTCTGAAAAGAATATTCTGAATCTTCTAGTGAAATCGGAAATGTTTATGACGCTTTTAAAGAATATTGCAACGTTCAAAAGAAATTAGAAATTTATCAATTATTTGAAAAATATCCAAATACATTAGATGAACAAAAAACATTCAATTTTTTGGAATATTGCTTTGAAAAAGGTTATTTCAAAGAAAATGGAACTGAAATCTCAAATATTTTTAAAAATAATTCTTTATTCTTTAATGCTAGTATAAATAAAAACAATGAAGTTCGAAATGAACTGCATAAAATTTTTGATAAATATTATGATCTTTATTACTTATTTAATTAAATAGAAATCTTTTTAATAATTGAATTTATTAAAGAATTAAATTCTTTATCTTCTAAGATAATAGATTTAATTTTTTCTACTCCATTTAATACAGTTGTATGGTCACGGTTTCCAATTGCATAACCTATATCTTTTAATTGAAATTTACCATATTCTCTCATAATATACATACAAATATGTCGAGCTGTTGCAATATTTTTCTTTCTACTATTTTCAATAATATCACTTGATTTAATGTTATAAATTTTTGCAACTACATCAATAATAGTACTAGGTCGAAGTGCTGTTATTTTTTTGTTATACCCAATTACAGTGCTATCAATTTCCAATACTTCTTGGACTTCTTTTAGATCTAATAAAGTATCTTTATTTTCAAGATTAGAATTTAGAAATGCAATCTTATTTAAAACGCCAATTAATTCTCTAATATCTTTGTTAAATGTGTTGGTCACAAGACTAATTGCATCATCTGTTAAATTAATATGCTTATCACCTAATGTATTGTTGATAATCAATTTTAATGAGTCATCTTCTGGTTCATTTATCTTACAAGTTATACCACTAGAGAAACGTGATATTAATCGATCTTCAAACCCATTTAATTCATTTGGACTACGATCAGACGACAAAATAATAATTTTCTTTTTATTTGTTAAATTATTAAAAATTGTAAAAAGAATTTCATTAGTTTTAGATTTATTAGCTAAATATTGAATATCATCAATCAATAAGATATCGTACTCAGAATAAATGTTTTTAAATTCTTCAATTTTTAACGAATTATTATTTTTTTCTTCAAAGATAATATACAACTCTTTAAGAAATGTTTGAGCATTAACATATCGTAATTTTTTATTAGTTCATTTAATTTTATATTCATTTGCTACTGCACTCAATAAATGTGTTTTTCCTAATCCTGTTTTACTATAAATAAAAATAGGGTTATATGTGCTTGTAGATGTTTTTAAAACTTCCTTGGCTAATCGAATAGCGTTTTTGTTGAAGTTTCCAACAACATAATTAGAAAAATTAATGTTGGGATCAACTTCATCATTAATTATGATAATGTTTGTTTTTTTATTATCTTGTTTTTTTCATTCATCAACAAATTTAAATTTTGGAACTATACCAAATAATTGGCTAAATGCAATAATTAAATTGTCTTGATATTGTTCCATTAGTTCAATATGATTATTTTGTTCAACTAAAACAACAAAGTTATTAGTATCGGAGTCTACTAATTTAGTTTTTTTTAGAATTTCATTATTAAATAGTAAGTTAGTATTATTTTGCTTACAATAGTAATCAATGAAGTTATCTCAATTAACAGAATTATTAAATTCACTCATAAATTCTTATTTTATTATTTTTTTGATACATTAATTTAATATTACAAAACAACAAAAATAAATAGAAAAAAAGTTAAAAAAATATTAAAATATTAGTAATATTTTTATTTAAAAAAATATATATATTTAAGTAATTGGAGGTAAATATAATGTCAATTGAAAAAATGAAAAAATTAAATCCATCTGAATTACTTGATGTCCGTATGGAAGAATGAAAAAAAACAGAAAATTATCAAGAAACTATTGAGTTTTTAAAAGAATTAGCTGATGAATAATAAAGATATTCTAGTTTATGTCTTTGATTCAGATTTACAAAAATTTTCAAAAAATGGCAAGCTTGATTTAATTAATTTTGCAAAATTTTGAATTGTTGATTTATATAAAAAACATGATCTCAAAATTAAAGTTTTGGATTGCAATCAACAAAATAATTCTCTATTTTTTAATGTAATTTTAAAAAGAAAGAATAATGAAGAATTAAACCTTTATATTAATTTTTTAGTTTTAGATTTAAATTATTATGATGAATTATTTTGGAAAGAAAATTCCACTAAAATTGTTGATTATGGTTATGAATTAATAAAAAATACTTTTATAAATGTTTATCCAGAATATAAAGATGAACCAATTGATCAATCTAAACGTAATGAAATTGAGAATTTAATTTTTAGAAAAATAACAAATATATGTAATGGTTATATCAATTATGGAATTATAGAATTTATTAATGATATTTTTATATCTATAATAACTGAGCATAAATTGGAAAATGGTAATAAAAGAATGGCACAAGCAGTTTTACAAATATTATTGCGTAATTTTGGATATTATTTCAAATATAGTAATTTGCCAAAAAATCGTTGCCCAAATCAAAAAATGAATCTAAAAGATCAACTAATTAATATGTTGGAAAATTATACAAATGATTGTTCTGATAACGATTCTCGTTTTGAAAATTTGCGAATTCAAAGCAATAAATACATATGAGACAATATCTTAATTTCTTTTTATAAAAAATAAATATTTAATTTTTGTCTAGCATATAATTGTTACAAAAAAACATTAAAAAAAAGTTATAATAAACAAAGTATATTTATAAGTATAAAATTTATTTTTAAAAGTTTATTTAGGTAATAATTATGCAAAGAACATATCAACCAAACAAACGTCGTCGTGCAAAAACTCATGGTTTTCTTTCTAAAATGGAAACTAAATCAGGAAGAAATCTTTTAGCTCGTCGTCGTGCAAAAGGTCGTCACAAACTAACTGTATCTGACGAAAGATAATTTGTGCGTAAAGAATATCGCTTATGCAAAAGCGAAGTGATTTGTGATGTCTTACAAAGTAACAATAAATTATTTTGCAAAGTAGCAAATGTTTACTATAAATCTAATAATTTAGACAAACCACAAATTGCAATTATTGCTAGTAAAAAAAAATTTAATTTAGCAGTAACACGAAATAAAATAAAACGCCAAGTTAGATCAATTCTCTTGGAATGAATTATTAAATTAAATACTTATAATATTGTTATTGTAGTTAAGCAAGATTGATTAAAATTTGCTTATATAGAAAATAAAAATCAACTAGAGAATTTATTAAGACGAATTTGCAAAAAGGAGAGTAAAAATAATGAGTTCACAAACTAAATTAGTTTTACCTGGTTTTGCAACAGCTGCTTCTGCTGATGATTCTCGTAAATTGTTAATAAAAAAAATTAAAAAAATTACTATATTGGTAATTAAAATTTTAGTTTATTTATTCTTTTTTGGAATAGGTTTATATGGATGTTTCCAATCTATGACCGATTATTGAACCGTTTCTAGTACAACAATTGGTAGTGGTATGGAAATTGGATTTTCACCAGCTAGTGGAATTAGTGATCCTGCATTTACATTGATGTATTCAGGTATTGGTGGATATTTCCCAATGTCAACAGAATTTACAATGGCATATGGACCATTTTATGCATTATTTGTGTGACCATTTGCTATGCTTCTACTACATTTTATGTATGCTACTCGCACTTGGCCAGTTGGTTTAAATGCATTAGTAGGTATTTTCTTAATTCTATTAATTATTAGATTAGTTACAATGGCAGTATCAGCTAAATCAATGCTCGCTTCAGAAAAAATGACTGAATTACAAGGTAAAATGGCAGAAATAAATGCCAAGTATAAAGACGCTAAAGATATGCAATCTCGGCAAAAGAAACAATTAGAAATTCAAGAATTATATCGTAAACATAATATTAGTCCATTCTCGGCAATGGAACAAATTTTTATTACTTTACCAATTTTCTTAATTGTATATCGTGTTGTAACTGTTTTACGTCCATTAAAATTTACTATTATTTTTAATGCATGAGACTTAACGCAATCTCCAATTTCTGAATTATTTAATAATTTTACATCTACGGGATGACCTTATATTTTCTTTTTAATCTTAGTTGTACCAAGTCAATTTTTTGCCCAATCCATTCCTCGTTATCTAGCTAAAAAACGTTCTAGAAATGCTATTACTGTTGGTGTAAGCAACAATAAAGCAATGAAAAGAAACAAGACAGTAAATTTAGTTATGTCTATCTTTATGGCAGTGATTTCAGTTATTTCTGCTTCTGGTATTGGTTTATATTGATTCTTTAACTCAATTTTTTCTATGGTTCAATCAATTGTTATTCATAAGATTATTGTTTCTAAAAAATCAAAAGGAACAACAATTGAATCTAAACTTACTAAATTTGGTATTTAGTTAATGAGTATTAATCAATCTCTAAATAATCATTTAAAAAATAAACCATTTTTAGCATCAAAAAAAATGGGACAGAATTTTCTTATTAATTCTGAAATTCAAAAAAAAATTGTTAATTCTTCTAATTTAATTAATGGTGATTGCATTTTAGAAATTGGCCCAGGAATGGGGGCAATTACAGGAATATTGCTCTCTCATAAAATTAACTTATTTGCAATTGAATTAGATAAAAGATTATATTCATATTTAAAAGAAAAGTTTGCTTCCAATAATAATTTTTCTTTATTTAATGATGATGCACTGAAATTAGACTGAAACATTTTTCTATCTAATTATCCAGGAAAACAATTTAAGATAATTGCAAATTTACCATATTCTATTTCTTCAGCATTAGTCTTAAAATTAATAAATTATCCGCAAATCAATTTAGCTATTGTAATGGTTCAAAAAGAATTCGCTCAACGAATGTCTGCAAAAGTTGGATCTAAACATTACAATATGTTTTCTGTGTCTAGTCAATTATTTTTTAATACAAAAGTATTATTTGATGTTTCACCAAATAATTTTAAGCCTGCTCCCAAAGTTATATCTAGTGTTATTGAAATTAAAAGAAAAGAAAATATTTATTTAAATAATTTAAATAGTAAATTTAATAATTTTTTACGTTTATGCTTTTCTAATCGTCGCAAAACTTTATTAAACAATTTATTGAAAATTTTTAGTAAAGATAAAATTTTAGAGTCTTTTGTTACTTTAAATATTCGAACAAATACAAGAGCACAAGAAATATCACCAGATATTTTTGTTAATTTATTTAATTATTTTTATGAATAGTAAAAGAGATTTTCCAATTATTGATGTTGCTTATGCAAAAATAAATTTAGGATTAGATGTTTTTGAATCCAAATTTAGCTTTACAGATAAGCATCAAATAGCATCATTATTTTTTTTATTTAAAGATATTAATGACACAATTACAATTGATTTATCAGATACAAATGAAGATCTAATTATTTACAAAAATATAATTAAACCTAAAAATTGTTTAATTAAAAAAACTTTGGAATACCTCCGCAAACAAGGATTGATTAATAATTTTTACAAAATAGAGGTTATAAAATGCATACCTATCCAGTCTGGACTTGGTGGAGGTTCAAGTGATGCTGCATGTGTCATAAAGCATTTATGTAAAGATGTTTCTAATTTAAATTTACTAGACTTAGCATTATTTATAGGATCAGATGTTCCATTTTTTCTTTTTAATTGCAAAAGTGCAATTGTAAAAGGGTTTGGAGAAATAATTGAACCAATAAAAATTGAAACAAAATTAGATATTAAAATTCATTTAACAAATATACATTTTTCTACTAAAGATATTTTTGAAAAATATAATAAAAATCCAATTATTAATAAATTTAATGACTATAAAAAGATTATTTATAATTTAAACAAGAATATTCCTAATATTTTTGCTAATAATGTTTTGACTGATTATGTTAAAAGTTTATCTTTAGAATGATCAAAAATATATCAAGAATTGGAATTAAAACATGATTTTATTATTATGTCTGGTAGTGGAGGGACAATAGTGACTATTGATAAAAAAAATAATAAAGTTAGAACTAGATATGCTCCTAGCCCAACAGGATATTTTCATATTGGTGGCGCTCGAACTGCTATTTTTAACTATTTATTTGCAAAACACAATAATGGTGATTTTATTGTTCGAATTGAAGATACTGATATAACAAGATCAGTCGATAATGGTATTGAATCCCAAATTAATAATTTAAATTGATTGGGTGTGAAGATTGATGAATCTTTAGAAAATCCAAATGAAAAATATGGTGCATATGTTCAAACACAAAAATTATCACGTTATCAAGAATTAGCATATAAATTATTAGATGAAGGCAAGGCTTATCGTTGTTTTTGTGACGAAGAACAACTAGAACGAGATCGACAGGAAAAATCTAATAATCATGAAACACCGAAATACTCTCGTCGCTGTTATAAACTAACTAAAGAAGAAATTGATGAAAAATTAAAGAATAACATTCCATATGTTATTCGTTTAAAAATTGATGAAAATAAAAATTATCAATGAGATGATTTAATTCGTGGTCAAATATCTGTTCCAGGCGACGCAATGACAGATCCTGTAATTCTTAAATCTAATAAAATACCAATGTACAATTTTGCTGTTGTTGTGGATGATTATGATATGGAAATTAGTCATGTATTACGTGGAGAAGAACATATTTCTAATACGCCATATCAATTAGCAATTAAAAATGCTTTGAATTTTAAATCATCAATT
Source organism: uncultured Mycoplasmataceae bacterium (assembly GCA_947177385.1). Taxonomy (GTDB): domain Bacteria; phylum Bacillota_I; class Bacilli_A; order Mycoplasmatales; family Mycoplasmoidaceae; genus Ureaplasma. Next base: position 26,040 of record CAMWTZ010000002.1, on the reverse strand, counting down.
CAATATGGTCATTTATCAATTATTGTCGATGAAACAGGAAAAAAATTATCTAAACGTAATCAAACAACTAAACAATTTATTGAAGATTACAAGAATATGGGATTTTTACCAGAAGCAGTATTTAATTTTTTAAGCTTACTTTCTTGGAGTAGTGAAACTAATCAAGAAATATTATCACCAAACGAATTAATATCTTTATTCGATATTGAAAGATTATCTAAATCACCAACATTTTTTGATTACAAGAAAATGTTATGAATTGGAAATGAATATTTTAAAAAAATGAATGATTTAGAATATTTATCTTTTATTAAACCTTTTGTTAAATTTAAACTAAATGATTTTTTAAAAGATAATTTTGATACATTAGCATTATTATTTAAAAATCAAATTAGTTATGCTGATGAATTAAATAGTTTGTTTTCCGAATTTTTTACAGATTCTTCAGCAGAATTAAATGATGAAATGAGACAAATTATTTTAGAAAATAAAAATGTTGTTGAATGTTTTAAAAATAAAATTAAGAACATTGAAAAATGAAATATTGAAAATATCTCAAAAATTATAGAAGAAGTAAAACAAGAAACAAATAAAAAAGGCAAAAATCTTTTTATGCCAATCCGTATTGCTTGTACAAATTTAATGCATGGCCCAGAACTCGCTAAAATTATTTTTTTAAAACAACTAAAACCTATTTTATTTAATATTGATAAAATTAATTTGTCTTAACGAAAGGTAATATATGTTAGATAGAGATTTATTAGATTTAGCTTATGATTTAGTTTCTAAAGAATTAAAGGATTCTAAAAGTAGTATAACATTTAATCAAATTTGCGATTTAATTCAAAAATCAACTAATATGAATAAAGTTGAATTAGATAGTATTTTAGGTTCTTTGTATACAGATTTCTTACAGGATCCAAGATTTGTATTTATTGGTAATAACAAATGAACTCTTCGAAATCTACAAACATTAGAATTTTTGAGAAATAATCAAACTGCACTTTATAATTATGAAAATGTTAATGATGTAAAAGAAGCATATGATGAAGAGGCTTTACCACAAGCCATTATTGATCAAGATAATGAAGTGTATGATGAAAATGAATTTGAAATTTCAAGAGATAGTTTAGATAATTCTTCTGATTCAGATTTAAATGATGATGATGAAGAAATGAAATATGAATATGATGAAAACTAATCCTTTGGTTAATTCGAAAAAAATGTTGGAATTAGCAAAAGTCTATAAATTTGCTATTCCTCACATTAATGTTAATAATATGGAATGAATCCAATCTGCTTTGGATGCTGCCCAAATTGCAAGATCTCCAGTTATTTTGGGTGTATCTATGGGTGCAGCCAAATATATGGGTGGATATAAAATTGTTACTGATATGGTTATTGATACAATTAATAATTCCCATATATCAGTTCCTGTCTGTTTGCATCTAGATCATGGTAATTATGATGCATCAATAGAGGCATTAGAATCAGGATTTTCTTCAATTATGTTTGATGGATCTAGTTTACCATTTGAAGAAAATTATGAAAAATCAAAATATTTAGTTGAATTATGCAAAAAGTATGATGCTAGTATTGAAGTAGAAGTTGGAACTATTGGTGGTTATGAAGATGGTTCATTAACAAATGGAGAAACTGCTGATATAAATGAATGTAAAAAAATGGATGAATTAGGAATTGATTTTTTAGCTGCAGGAATTGGTAATATTCATGGTTTATATCCAAAAGATTGAAAGGGATTAAACTTTGAATTATTAAAAGAAATATCTGATAGTGTAAAAGCTGGATTAGTATTGCACGGTGGTAGCGGTATCCCAGATGAACAAATTAACAAAGCAATTTTTCTAGGAATTAGAAAAATCAATGTTAATACCGAATGTCAAGTAGCTTTTAGTAATGCTCTACAAGATTATTTTAAAAAGAATCAAGATTTGACAATAGATCATAATTATGATCCTCGTAAATATTTAAAATTAGGAAAACAAGCAATTATTAAAACTTGTCTTGCAAAGATGTTTTTATTCCAAAGTAGTGGCAAATTTTAATTATTGTAAATAGGTAGAAATAATGGGACTATTTGCAGGAATTGTTGGATTACCAAATGTTGGTAAATCTACATTATTTAATACAGTAACAAATTCAAATGTTTTAGCTATAAATTATCGTTTTGCAACAATTGAACCTAATTTTGGTTTAGTTGATGTTTATGATGAAAGATTACAAAAATTACAAAAAATTTATTCATCTAAAAAAATTATCCCAGCTTCATTTAAATTTGTAGATATTGCAGGTTTGATTGAAGGTGCATCTAAAGGGGAAGGTTTAGGAAATCAATTTTTACAAAATATTCGTGATGTAGATGCAATTTGTCATGTAGTTCGTTGTTTTATTGATAATAATGTTGTGCATGAATATGAAAAAATAGATCCAATACGTGATGCGCAAATCATTAATTTAGAGCTATCAATTGCAGATTTAGAAGTAGTTGAAAAAAGAATTATTAAAATAAAGAAAAAAGCAGATTCTGGAGACAAAGAATCTATTATTGAAGTACAAATTTTAAATAAATTAAAAGATATATTATCACAAGGTAAATTTGCTAAATTTGCAAATTTATCAATAGATGAATTAAAAATTATTAGATTTCTTAATTTAATTACACTAAAACCAATGATATATATTGCAAATGTTTCAGATGATGATATTTCTAATCCTGAGCAAAATTTATATTTCAAATCTTTCAAAGAATTTGCTGATAAAGAAAATAATGAAGTAGTACCAATTAGTATAAAAATTGAACATGAATTAAGTATATTAGATGAAGATAGTAAAAAAATATTTATGAATGATTTAAATATTACTCAAACTGGATTAGAAAAAGTAACAAATGCTACTTTCAAATTATTAAATCTTTCAACATATTTTACTTGTGGAGAGCAAGAAATTCATGCTTGAGTTTTCTCTAATGGAATGTTAGCTCCTCAATGTGCAGGCATTATTCACTCTGATTTTGAAAAAGGTTTCATTAAAGCAGAAGTTATTAGCTATGATGACTTAATAAATTGCGGAAATGAATTAAAAGCAAAAGAAATGGGTAAAATGAGACTTGAAGGCAAAAGTTATTTAATGCAAGATGGGGATATTTGTAATTTTAAATTTAATGTTACAAAATAATTAATATGGAAAAAATTGTTTATAGTTCTTGAATAGAAGTAATTTGTGGGCCAATGTTTTCAGGAAAAACTGATGAATTATTAAATAGGCTTAATAAAATTAAATACGCAAAAGAAAAATATATAGTTTTTAAACCTGTTATTGATACAAGAACCAGTGGAATAATTCAATCACGTACAAAAAAATGAGATAAAGCTATTGAAATTTCTGATCCAAAAGAAATAATTCAATTTCTTGAAAATTCTGTTGAAAAATATAAAGTTATAGCAATTGATGAAGCACAATTTCTTTCATATGAATTAGTAGATGTATGCATGAAATTATCCAAAGAAAAATATCATATTATTATTTCAGGATTGGATAAAAACTTCAAAGGAGAACCTTTTGGTTCAACAATGCCAGGTTTATTGGCAATAGCAGATTCGGTTAAGAAATTATCTGCTGCTTGCAATGTATGCGGTGCTTATGCTACATTTTCAAAATTAATTGACGACCAAGAAGTTAAAGTTAAAAAAGACATTCTAATTGGTGATGACGATTATTATGAAGCTCGTTGTTATAATCATCATGATTTTAAAATAAATAAAAAATAATGTAAATATATTAAAAAATCCATCATTAATGGTGGATTTTTAAATTGTTGTAATTTTTATATGATTTATTAATAAATCTTGTATATCTAGAATTTAGAATAACAAATATTACAGATTGTAAACATAATGGTAAATAAAGCAATGATTCTAATCTAAAAGATTCTATTAAAACAATATGTTTTAGATTAACTTTCTTCAATTAAAAAAGTGAGATATGTTAGATAAAATAATGAAAATAAAATTATTATCTTTAAAATAATTAATAATTTCTTCATCACTTACATTTCTTGTTATTTTTAAGAATTTTAGCAACAGATACATTAATAACTAAAAATTAATTGCACTTTTGATAAGAATAATTTTTTTGTTATTAATAAAATTTAAATCATCTTTACAAGTTTTTATAAAGTTGATCTTTTCATTAAATGTTGGGAATAACTTATTCAATTCTTCAATACATTTATTAAATGAATTGATATTAACTATAACCAACTTCTTTCCTTTATAAAAATTTAATTTGATTAAACAATATCTAAATTAATTTTCTATTCCAAGAAAAATATTTACATATTTTTCTAAATTTTTATATGTTAAAAATCTAGAACCTAACGCGATAACATTATATTTTTTTGCTCGAGCTATTTTAGCTGTAAATTTACTATATACTAAAATTGACTTAATATTTTTTACTTTATTAGCAGCAATATTTACTCCAATTCCAGAACCACATACAACTATCCCATTACTATTAGGGTTTTCTTGCACGCCCTTAGCTACTTTAATTGCATGTTCAGCATAATTTGCCGGATCTTTACTATATGAACCCTTATCATAAACTAAATACCCTAATTCTGTTAGATATTTTTGTAAACGTTCGCGTTCATCATATGAAGTGTGGTCTCCGCCAATAAAAATAATTTTATTTTTTTTATCTTCCATAATTATATTGTCCAATATTGTTTTAAATTTAACATTAAAATTTAATTAATTTCCATTGTTATAATTATACATATTATGGAACAAACTACTTTATATAGAAAATATAGACCTAATTGTTTTGCAAATGTTGTTGGACAAAAACCAATAATTAAGACTCTACAAAATTCTATTAGTAGTGATTCTTTTTTTCATTCATATATCTTTTTTGGTAATCATGGTTGCGGAAAGACATCAATAGCTCGAATTTTTGCAAAAGCATTAAATTGTATTCAACCAATAGATAATGATTGTTGTAATAAATGTGAGAATTGTCTAAATTCAAATAATTCTCTAGATATTATTGAAATAGATGCTGCTTCAAATAGTGGCGTTGATGAAATACGTAAAATTATTGAAAACGTCGATTATTTACCAATAAAACTTAAAAAGAAAATTTATATTATTGATGAAGCACATATGTTGTCTAATTCTGCATGAAATGCTTTGTTAAAAACAATTGAAGAACCACCAGAACATGTAATTTTTATATTTGCTACAACAGAAATTAATAAGATTCCAATGACGATTATGAGCAGATGTCAACGTTTTGATTTTGTTCGATTAGATTCATCAGAAATTAATAATCTTTTAGATTATGTTTGTCAACAAGAAGGAATATTAATTTCAAATGATGCAAAATATAAAATAAATATATTAAGCAATGGGTCTGCTCGTGATTGTTTGTCTATTTTGCAACAAATTAGTGACTATACAAATAAATCTATAACAATTGAAGCTATTAATGAAATTTTTGGTTTTTTAAATTTAGATGAAAAAATTGATTTTATCAATTTATTCAAAACCAATCCAACTTCAATAATTTCAAAATTATCTAGTCTTAAAACTAATTATTTAAATTTTGCATCTGACTTAATTGAAATTATTATGGATAAATTAGTTTATTTGTATACTAATGATGCAAATTTATTAAAAGTTCTTACAATATCAAATATTTATAAAATCGATCTTGATGAGTCTATGTGTCAATCATTATTGGATTTATTTGTTTCAATTTATGAAAAAATTAAATTATTTGATAAAGGTTTATTTTATTTTCAAACTCAAATTATTACTTTCTTAAATAAAACTTTAGAGCAAAAATTAAATGTTAGTGATTCAACAATTAAATCTAATAAATTATTTAATGAAATTAAACAAGATTTAATTAATAATAGTGAACCAAGATCATGCTTTACAACTAGAGTTGTGATGGAACACGAACCTGAAAATAAAATTAATGTTTCTAAAATTATTGAAGAAAAGCAATTTTTATTTAATCAAATAGCAACTAACACCTCATCTAAAAATAAAGATAAATTTGTAAAAATATTTAATTCATTAAAATTGTCACCACAAGAAGAATATAATCCATTATTATTAGCAGAAAAAGTGGTTACTTCTTCGAATAATGGAATATTATTGTTATTTCAATTTTCAAGTGATTTAATTAAATTTGATGAATGATATTGAAATGAAAAAATAATGAATAAAATATGTGATTTATTTGATCAAAAAGTAATCATTTTAGGTGGGACAAAACAAGATATTCAATTATGAAAAAATAAAATTGATATTGACAAAAAGTATCTTGATGTAGATATTGATAAATATTTTCCAGATATAGCTTTATCTGAAGAAGAGAAGATTAAAAAAATATTAGAAATTAATAATTCAAAGGAGTAAAAATATGAACATTCAAAAAATGATGCAAGAAGTACAACGTTTGCAAAAAAAAATTCAGGAATTTGATGAAAAAGTTTTTGATTATGATTACAAAGGATATATACAATTTAAACTTAATGGTAATTCAAAACTTATTTCAGTAACTATTAATCCTGCTTTAGTAGATCCAGAAGATCCTGAAACACTACAAGATCTTATTGTTATGGGATTCAATGAAGCTAAAAATTTTATTGATTCAGAACGCAGTAAATTAGAAAACTCAACTAAAGGTATGCCTAAAGGATTCTTCTAAAATAATGCATGCAATCGAAGAGTTAGAATATTTAATAGATTCTTTAAAGTCTTTACCTGGCGTTGGATATAAAACTGCAGCAAAATGAGCTTATTTCTTAATTAATAAAGATAGTCATTATATAAATGAATTTACCCGACGAATCATTAATGCTAAAAATGTAATTAAATATTGCATTAATTGCAATAATTTTTCTAAAACTCAGTTATGTTCTATTTGTAGTGATAATTATCGTAATCATAAACAAATATGTGTTGTCTCTCATATTGAGGATTTGCAAAGGATAGAAGAGAGTGGAGTATATAATGGCATCTATTATGTTCTTCATGCTGAAATTAATCCTCGTAAGCCAAATGAAATAGTTTCATTAATTGATAAATTTCAAAAAAATTTAAATAACAACTCCAAAATTGAAGAAATAATTATTGCTACAAATTTCACAATATCAGGTCAATTTACTTCAAATAAATTATGTGAATCTCTTAATAATTTTAATGGTAGAATATATCGAATTGGATTAGGATTACCAATTAATAGTGCATTGGATTATGCTGACAATGAAACAATTAAATATTCATTTATTAATAAAAATAAAATAAGAGGTTAAAAATGAAGAAAACATTATTACTATATTCTCGCATTTGTCCATGAGAGTCAAAATTTACAATTAAATTATTTAATGAATTACAAACGTTACCAAATGTTACTGCAAGAAAATTAGATGGTAGTAAACCATTTGATATTAAATATGAACAAGATTACATTAAACAATTTGATAATGTTATTGTTTTATTTACAATAAATTGATTTAATTTACCATGAGACATGTCTCGTTATATGGCTGAAGTTTGAAAAGCAAATGACTTTAATTTGAATGGCATTAATTTTTATACAGTTTGTACAACTGGAAGTCCTGAAAAGATTTATGGAGACGAAGGATTTGGTTGAACAGCTGGCCAATATTTAAACAATTTTAGTAGTGTTTTAAAAAGATTAAAAGCAAATTACCAAAAACAATTTTTCTTTTATAATTGTATGAATTCTAATTCCGATGATAAAGGATTCATTGATTTTATTCAATCAACAAAAGAATATTTTAAAAATAATTTATAGAAATAATGAAATTAACTAAATTAATAAAAAATAAGAAAAATATATTAAAGATTATTGCAGCATTTTTTTGTGCATCATCTATATTATCTTGTTTTGCATTAATTTCATGTTCATCCAATTCTAATATTGATCCTTATGATACATTATTTAGTAATGGAATTGATATTAATAATATAGTTGATACTGATACATCTAATTATACTGTTGATCAATATATTAATGGAAATTTTGGTTCTATTTTTGCAACTAATGATTGGTTACAAAATAACAAAAAAAACATTCTTAAGGATTTAGACTCTAATTTAGTTGAATTAAAAAGTTATAACAATGAAATAAATTCTAATTTTAGTGATGGAACAATTATCTTAAAAGTATATTTGGAAAAAAATAATCAAAATAGATCTTTTGATAAAGTTTATGATTTAAAATTGTCTAATTTTAAAAAAGGTTTCATGATTCCAAATGTTAAATCTAATATAGATATTAGCTCAATTAGTGGAGAATATTCTAAACTAACATTAGATCAATTCATAGATTTGTATTTCAAAAATACTCAATTTATTAATCAATGATTAAATGATAATAAAATCTATTTTTTTGAATCTGATGAATTAATCAATGAATTATGAATTAATTTAATAGAACTAAATAAAAACAAAGATGAGTCTTTAAGTATAAAAATAGAAATTACTAATTCATATCATAATTCATCTACTCAATATTTAGAACTAACTGGATTTGTAATTGAACAATTACCTATTCTCAAAAAATCATTAAATATTTCAAGTATTAATCCTATTTATTCACAAATTACTAGTCAAGAATTTATTAAAAAATATTTATCAACTGCTGATTTAGCAAATAAATGACTTTCAGATAATAAAACATCATTTTTCCCAAACACAGAAGATACAGATAATATTTTTATTTATCTTAACAAGTATGTATTGAGAGATGATGGTTCAATTGATTTATCAATAAATATAAAAAATGAATATCGTGATAATAATCAAATAATTAATTTATTTGGCTTTATATTTAACAAATTACCAGAAATTAATTCGCAAATTAGTATTGCATCAATTGATTCTAATTATGCAACATTAACTAGTGATGAATTTAGACAAGAATATTTTGGTGATTTATCAGATATTAATAATTGATTACAACAAAATAAACGTTATTTATTTTTGGATAGTGTAAATTTAAGTAATATACATGTTGAAATAAAAAATATTTCAAATATTGAAATTAATATACTAAATGGCACAATTCAGCTTGATTTAATTGTTTCTAATGATTCCCAATCAACTAATAAAACAATTATTTTAATTGGATTTAAAAAACCAGATCCATTACCAACATTTATAAATGAATTAGATATAAAAGAAATTGACTACGATTTAGTTAATTGAACAGTGGATGACTTTATCACTAATTATTGAAGTAGTGATTCTAAAATTAATGAATGGTTTAAAAATTATAAGCATTTATTATTTGATGATTATGAGCAGCAAGATGATTTAACAATTTCATATGTTTCTAATATTTCAGAAATTAATTTTAATTCTATAAATGGTTGTATTAATGTCACTGGATTAAAAATATCAAATAAATATTTTAGTGAATATTGTAATTTTAATTTAATAGGTTTTTCTAGTTCACTACCAAACATAAATACAAGTATTGATATTTCTAATATTGATAATTTATCTCAATTATCTGCTCAACAATTTATAACCAATTATTTAGATACACCAACTAAAATTAATAATTGATTATCACAATATAGAAATTTAATTATTGTTGATTCTAGTGAATATCCAGGTGTAAATATTAGTATTAAATCTAATACAAACCCATCTATTAATTCAAATAATAATTCAATCAACTTAACAATTGTTGTTTCATTCAATAATTTATCAGAAGAGTTAAATTTAGCAATTAACGGTTTTCGATCAATAATTAATCTACCAACTTTAAAATCAAATATCGATGTATCTAGTATTGATTCATCTTATGCACAACTTACAGCTGATGATTTCAAGAAGAAGTATTTTAATGATGAAATTTCAATTAATTTATGATTAAAAAATCATAAATCTTATCTTTTTAATGAAAATATTAATGACGATTCATTAGAAATTGTTTTATCTCCAAATACTAATGTTAATGTTGTTAATACAACAATTGAACTTAATGTAAATATTAGTAATATCGATAATTTGCCAACTACTGGGAAATTAGTTTTATCCAATTTTAAACCCAACCCAATTGTTATCCCATTACCAACTTTAAAAAATAATATTGATATTAGTTTAATTAATTCAAATTATTTAGACATTGAAATGTCTAAATTTGTTGAAAATAATTTTGCAAATGAACAAAATATTAATAATTGATTGTCAAAATATAAAAATTATTTTTTTAATTCATCAAATCTTAATTTGACACAAATTTCACTACAAATTGAGCCAAATTCATTATTAGAAGCAAGTCACTCTCGAGATGCATTATCATTTAATGTTGTATTTTCTAATGGAATAGACTCACAAAATGATAAATTAACATTGACTAATTTTAAATCACTAACTCCACCTGTTACTAATCCAATATCACCAATTCCATATAGTTACACTCCACATTTAGATACACAATTACCAAGAATTGATATTAGCATCAATACTAATGATCCAAACAATATTACTAATCAATATCAATCTGCTAACTTTATAGTTACTGATCCTAACACTAATAATGTTTCTCCGACATTATCAGGAAAAATAAAAGTGCGGGGTAATTCCACATCAGTTTATCCTAAGAAACCGTATAGAATCAAATTAGATAAAAAAACATCAATGCTTAATTTAAATTACAACAATGAATTTAAAGATTGAGTTTTATTAGCAGATTGACGTGATCCTTCAATGTTACGCAATGCTACTGGATTATATTTAGGGCAGTTTTTGTATAAAGATTTTGGTTTATATTCAAGTGATTTTAGACAAATTGAAGTTTATATTAATAACACATATCAAGGGATGTATTTGTTATGTGAACAAAATGAGGTATCTACTAATCGAGTTAATATTAATAAACCAATTTTAAATTCTTCAAATTTAGATATTGGTTATTTATTAGAAATGGATGCATATGCAGATAGTGAAGAACCTTTATTTAGATTTGATTTAAATTATAATAATAAAGCAAAATTACCACCAGAAGATAATCCTGACAAAAATATCTTTCAATCTTTAGGTGTTCTTTCATATAGTATAAAAAGTAAAATCTATAGTAATGAGCAAAATAAATTTATTTCAAATTATTTAGAAAATATTTATCGAATTTGTTATAAAGCAATAATTGAAAACAAATATTATGAATTCAACAATGATAAAACAGATATTATTGAATCTAATAATATCAAAACCACTGATGAATGTATATCTAGAGTTTTAGATATCGATTCTGTTGTAGCTTCTTTAATTTTGCAAGAAATTGTTTGTGATTGAGATTTATCTAATTCAAGTTTTTATATGAGTGTTGATTTATCACAATTTGGAGATGGTAAATTAAAATTGCAGGTTCCATGAGATTTTGATTGCGCTTTTGGAATAAGATATCCATGAAATGGAACATTTATTGTTCAACCAAAAGGATTATATGCTGCTAATTCATCAAATCCATGAATGGTATTACTTTATAAATCTAAATTAATTCAAACAAAAATTAAAGACAAGTGGGCAGAAATGATTTCAAATAATGTTTTTGAAAAATTAATAAAATATTTAGATGATTGTTCAACTTTATATAGTCAAAATTATGAAATTAATTTTAATAAATGAAAAAATATTGGTGAGTATGCAAGACAAGAATATTTAAAGTATAGTCAATTGGAAACTACTAGTTATTCACCACCTGAATTAGAATATTGGAATGCTGTAGCGGGAGCAGATATTGTTCCTGAGGCTACTTGAAAAAATGTTGTCAGTCAATTAGACGCTAAAAATTATTTAAAAGATTGGTTAAAAACACGTTTAACTAATTTGAATAATTTATGAAAGAAATAAAAAATTAAAAATACCATATTCAATCTTATAAAAAAACATTTATCTAGTTTTTAGAAAAAGATAAATGTTTTTTTATTTATATTAATTATGATTAATTAATTGATGTTTGTAAGAATAATTTTAAACTTTCAAACATTGTTGTTAGTTGTTGATATAAAGGATCTCCAATATACTTTTGGACTCAATCTAAAGTATCAATATCATAATGTCAAATATTGCCTGTTACTTTATAATCATCATATGATTTTATATCAACATAATTAGGTAAATCATATACCACTAAATCAGAATTATTAATATTTGTAACTTTTAATTTTTCATTTAATTCTGCTAAAGTTGTTCCATCATTTAAAATATATGCATTCAAATTTGTTGTTTGACTATATCCATCATATTTCCCATTATTAGATCTAACTTGAAAATTTGTGGATTCCATATATGTGACTGGAATATTTGCATATTTATAGAATGGCATATGATCACTTCAGTCGCCTGTTTCACCAGCTCTATATTCTGTTTTATCAACTTGTGGATGGATTATTAATTCTAAACTTGTATCATTATAATTTTCAGATCTAATTCTACTTAAAGCATTTAATTGATCACGAATAATAGTACTTGTGTTTCCAGTTCCATTGTATCCTAAAACAGGACTAGTATTTGGACTATGTGCATAAATGTAATCACCACCTGCAACAGTGTCCATATTAATCATCCCAATGTTATTTGTATTTATTGAATTTAATGGTCCATTGTTAAGTAAATATTGCGAAACAAATGCTTTAGTTCCATATACTCCTACTTCTTCTGCATCGCTAAAAATTACATGTAATCTAGTTTGTCCTAATTGATCTTTATGGTCTTTAATATAATTAATAATTTCTAGTGCGACAGCTACACCAGTTGCATTATCTGTTGCTCCTCAACTAGCTTTATTTTGTCCACTTGCTGTTGAATCATAATGAGCAACAATATAAAAATCATTTGTTGCGATATCATTTGGAACAATTGTTGCAATAATATTTTGTCCCTCATTATTAAAAGTGTTAGATACACCATTAGCACTATCATTACCATTTCATAGGAATGGTTGAACAACTATTCCATCTTTTAATATGTCTTCATTAGACTCTGTGCTACTTATAATAATATTTGTATCATCTATCATTGTCCCTGGATTAGATGTATCTTCATATTTTGCATACATAGTATTGCTAGATAAATTTACATTAAATGATTTTGTACTAGAATCGAATGTAACTTTTGCTGGGGTTGGATAATTTAATATTTTTCCTGAATTATTTGCCAAACCCATATTAGTTAATTGATTCAAAATATATAAATATGAATGATAGCTACCATAGTTATTTATATTTGTATCAATTTTAGTTTGTAAATTATATAATGGTTTTGCATCATTATTTATACCTATATATGTTGTTTTTTCTACATTTTTATTATCTATATAATTTAATGAGATTAAATTATCCACGCCATATTTAGAAATATTACCTGTTCATCTACCATGATTTTGCATTAAGAAATCATTAAATGTTTGAGCAACTTCTTGATTTATTGTTTGCTTATTATAAGATCCTTGTTGTGTTTGACAAGAACTTAAAACAGTTGAAGTTACTAGAGAAATTGCACCTAACGATGCTAATGCAAGTCCTCCAAAAAATTTAGATTTCATTTTTAGTTACACTTTCTGCCATATTATTATAAAATTATGGCAATTTAATTTTAGAACTTATTCTTTATAAGAATAAATTAGTTGTTATAAAATAATTTAATTTTTTTATATTATAATATCTATTGTTATTTATAAATTCGTGTCATTTTATTGAGGCGTTATGCAAAAAGAAATTCAACCAAAATTAATTAATTGTGAATATGTTTGTGCCTCTTGTGGTAACAAATACAACATTCTTTCCACAAAAGGTCCTAACGTTTCACTAGATGTATGTTCAAATTGTCATCCATTTTATGTAGGAACTACAAGTAGTTCTTCATTACGTGGTCGTGCTGAAAAATTATCTAATAAATTCGATGCAGGTAAACAATTTAAAGCTAAAAAAACAATCATACCTACACAAAAAACTAATAAAGAAAATAAACCAGAATCTGGTTTTGGTTCTTTATAGTAACTAAATTGTAATATACTAAAATACTAGTTTAAAGCTAGTATTTTTGCTAGTTATTGGTATTAAATATGGAATATAACAAGAAATTGTACAATTCATTATTAAAAATTAATAATAAAAATGATGAATTAAATAAATTATTAGAAACCGTTGGTAATGATCCAATTAGAATTAAAGAAATCAATATTCAATTAAAGCAAACTAGTAAAGTGAGTTTGCCATTTTTGTCTTATAAAAAGATGATTGATGAAGGGTTAGCTTTAGAAGAAAATTTAAAAACAGAAACTAATAAAGAATTTTTGGATTTAATGAAAAGTGAATTAGATGAAATAAAAAATTCAATTCCAGAAATTGAAAAGGAATTAAAAATTCTTTTATTACCAGAAGATCCTAATAATGGTAAAAATGTAATTATTGAGATGAGACCAGCAGCAGGTGGAGATGAGGCATCAATATTTGTTGCAGATCTATTTGATACATATAAACGTTATATAGATTCAAAGGGATGAAAATTAAATGTTTTGGAATTAAATACACAAGCTCATGGGTATGATTTCATTTCATTTTCTGTAAGTGGTACTGATGTTTATAGTTGTTTAAAATTTGAATCTGGAGTTCATCGTGTTCAACGTGTACCAGCTACTGAATCTAAAGGACGAGTTCATACTTCAACTATTACTGTTGCAGTTTTACCAGAACAAGATGAAATTGAAATTCATATAAATCCTCAAGATTTAAGAGTAGATACTTATCGTGCATCCGGAGCCGGTGGTCAACATGTTAATAGAACTGAATCTGCTGTTCGTATCACTCACATACCTACTGGAATTGTCGTTTCTTCGCAAGAAGCTAAATCGCAAATTGAAAACCGTGAAATTGCAATGAAAATGCTTCGGGCTAAAATGTGAGATGCAGCTCAAAAAGAAAAACATGATGAGCAAGCTAGCGCTCGGAAAAATCAAGTTGGAACTGGTGAAAGATCTGAAAAAATTCGAACATATAATTATCCACAAAATAGAATTACTGATCATCGGATTTCTTTGACATTAAACAAATTAGATTATGTCATGCTTGGAGAATTAGATGAAATAATAGATTTATTAATTGCAGATGAACAAGCACAATTAATGAATAATTTAGATATTTAAGATGACAAATTTTGAATTATTATTTAAATTAAAACAATCACTTATTAAAAATAATCAAAATGAGAAGATTTCTAATTGGATTTTAATGCATGTTTATGATTTGGATGATTATACAGATCTTATGAATATTCTTCCTTTAGAAGCAATAAAAAATAATGAATGTGAATTAATATTAAAAGAATATTTAGCAGGAAAACCTCTTTCTAAAATTTTTGGTAGTACATATTTTTGTTGTAATAAATTTATTGTTGATAATAATGTATTTTCTCCAAGAGTTGAGACAGAATTGCTAATTGAATATTTGTCTAAATATATAAATAAATTTAATTTTATTTCAGATATAGATTTTTTAGATATGTGTTGTGGTACGGGAGTCATTGGAATTTCTGCTAAACTAAAATTTAAAAATAATCTTAATTTAACATTAGTTGATATAAATGAAGATGCATGTGTAAATTCTAAAAAAAATTTGAAATTATATAATTTAAAAGCAGATGTTATATGTTCAAATTTATTTAGTAATTTGAAAAAAAAATTTGACATAATTGCTTGCAATCCACCATATATTAGTTTTGATGAAGATATTGGATTTGTTGAAAAATATGATCCTCAAAATGCATTATTTGCAGAAAAAAATGGATATTTTATTTATGAGGAAATTATTTCTAATTATTCAAACTATATAAAAAATAATCAAAAATTTTTATTAGCTTTTGAAATAGGTATGGGACAAGAAGAAAAAATTAAAAATATGTTGCTATCTTGAGATCCAAAAGTTAAAGTAGACATTATTAAAGATTATAATAATATTAATCGTTTCATTTTTGCATATAAAAACTATGACATTTAAAACATATAAATATTCAGATATTAATAGCATTATTTTTGAATTAATGAATAATAAAGCAGTAATTATTCCAACAGATACAATTATTGGAATATTAGCTAAAGATAAAAATATTATTTATAAAATTAAGCAACGTTCAACAAATAAAAAAATTATTCGTTTTATTTCTAATAAAGATGTAATACCTAATTTAAATAAAGAACAAATAGAATTTTTGGACAAATTTTGACCTGGATCACTAACAATTATTAAGTCAAATATTTCATATCGTATACCAAATGAAAGTCATTTGCTTTATATTTTAGATAAGTTTGATTATTTGTATTGTAGTAGTGCAAATATTAGCAATCATAATTGTATTTCTCATCCTTTAGAAGCAAATAACACTTTTGATGTTTCAAAATATTTTTATAATTTAGTTATAGTTGATGAACCTGGAATAGGCACTGAACCATCTACAATTGTTAATATTGATAAATGAGAGATTTTACGTCGTGGTGCAAATGTCGAAGCAATTGAAGCGTGAATTAATGATTTAAATTTTGTCCAAACAAGAATTGTTTATATATTAGTAGAACCAAATGAATATTCTTTTTTTAGTTCTAAATTAGCTAAAAATAAAAGAATCAAAATTCTAAAATTAAATGAAAAGAAGTTTAATTCAACAATAAAAAATATTTCTAATAATGATGCTTTAATTATTTCTCATGAACCATATATTTGAGATTATTTGGCTAATAAAACTCAATTTGTTAGAAGTGGAATTGTATATAGCGATGAATTAGCAAGTTTAATTAAATTGCATGATGATGTACATGTTGCTAATTTTGATTTGAATCTTTTTACTAATGAGCAAATATTAAATCAAATTAATGTGTATTTAGAAACTAAATTTGAAGGTGGTCGTCATTTAAATAGAGTTAATACTATTGTTGAATATGAGGAAAATAATTAATAAAAAATAGAGAAATTTAATCTCCATTTTTTATTAATTTCATTTACCAACAAAGTAATTTCGCTTTCCCTTTTTTACAACAACAAATTCTTTGTTTATGCAATCACTTTTATTAATTACAAATGATTCAAGATTAACTTTATTCCCATTAACCATAATTGCATTTGTAGATAACAATTCACGGGCTTGTGTTTTTGATTTTGCAATTTGTAAAGCAATAAGCAAATCCACAATATTGTATTGTTCATTTACTAAGAAAGTTGTAGGAACATTTTCCAATGCATTTTTTAAGTCATTTATATCAATACTAGAAATTTCATTAGAAAATAATTTTTTACTAATATCTTTTGCTTTATTTAATTCATCAATTCCATGGATATCAGTTAGTATTCAATCTGCCAATGCATTTTGCGCATATCTCAAACTAGGATTTTTTATTTGTTCAGCTTCAATATTTTCAATTTCTTCTTTTGTTAGCATTGTTAAGCATTTTAATAATTTAATAACATCACTATCAGATTGATTAATTAAATATTGATACATTTGATATGGTGATGTTAAATTTTTATCTAGATAAATTGCATTATTTTCAGATTTACCAAATTTCTTACCATCACTAGTAGTTAATAAATTAAATGTCATTCCAAATGCATGATTATCATCACCATACATTTTTCGTATCATTTCAATTCCAGAGGTGATATTACCTCATTGATCACTACCACCTAGTTGTAATCAGGTTTCATACTCTTTAT
This sequence comes from uncultured Mycoplasmataceae bacterium, assembly GCA_947177385.1. GTDB lineage: Bacteria > Bacillota_I > Bacilli_A > Mycoplasmatales > Mycoplasmoidaceae > Ureaplasma. The sequence goes on along the minus strand of CAMWTZ010000002.1, from coordinate 8,267 downwards.
ATAATTTGCTAAAATCATATGCTTGCATCAGATTATAACTAAATTCTGTATATGAAATGCCAGTTTCAAGACGTGTTTTTACAATCTCTTTTTGTAAAATATCATTAACATTAACTAACTTACCGATATCTCGTAAAAAGTCTAAAAAACTAAGATCTTTATAAAATTCATAATTATCAATTATTAGTTCACAAAAAGCATATTTTTCTAATTGCTTTTTAATTAATAATTTATTTTGTTCTAAAGTTTTTTTATCTAGAAGATTTCGCTCTTTACTTTTTCCACTAGGGTCACCAATCATCCCAGTAGCCCCACCAATAATTGCAATAGGTTTAAAACCAGCAATTTTGAATCTTCTTAGCAACAAAATCATCACATAATTACCTAAATGTAATGAAGATGCACTTGGATCAAAACCTACATATAATGATTTTTTATTTTTATCAAAGTAATTTAATTTTTCTTCATTTGTAATTGAATTAATTAAATTTCTTCATTTTAAATCATCAAATCAGTTCATTATTATTTTTCTGTTTTATCTGATTTTTCAGAAGTCTTAGTTTCTTCTTTATTATTTACAAAACGATTATTTTGTTTATTGTGGTTAATATATGCACGTTGTGCATTTTCTCCATTATAAACACGTTTAGTTTGTACTTCTGGTAAAACTATTTCATCATCAGCTTTTCCAACAATTTTTGTTGGTTCATCTTTAGCTTCAGCAATAGCATCAATTAATACACCTAAAATTAACATAATTGAACGAATAGAATAATTGTTAATAGGTAAGATGTAATCAATGTTATCAGGATTTGTATTAGTATTTGCAAGAGCAATAACTGGAATTCCTAATTTTTTTGCTTCAACAACTGAATTAGCATCATGACATGGATCTAATACAATTAATGCATTTGGTAATTTACGCATTGTACGAATACCACCATAGAATTTAGCTAATTTTTCAGTTTCTTTACGAATTAAAATTTGTTCTTTTTTAGTGTATTTTTCAATTTCACCAGTTTTTTGTAATTGTAAATTATCATTTAATTTTTTAATTGATTTTGAAATATTTTTAAAGTTAGTTAAAGTTCCACCAAGTCAACGTTGTACAACATAGAAAGCTTGACCACGTTTAGCTTCTTCTTTAATTAAATCTTTAATAATTTTTCCATTTGTCCCAACTATTAAGATACGTCCACCTTCTTTAGTTAGTTCATTAATAAATTGATATGCTTTATTTAAGCAAACTAATGATTTTAAAACATCAATAACATGATTATTTGGTCGACGTGCATAAATATATGGACGCATTTTTGGGTTTCATTTTCTTGGATTAAGACCTATATGAGCGCCAACTTCAATCATTTTTGAAGCTGAAACTAATGGTTTTAATTTTTTAATAGTTGAATTAGCATTGGCTTTATTCTGAACAGATTCAGCAGGCGACGTTGCAGCTTTATTTTGTGCAACATTAGCATTTGCAACAGTTTCTTCTGTTGATTCAACTTTTTCAATAGTAGCCGAATTTTCCATTTATCTGGAATACCTCTTTTAAGAAATTTAATATATAAAACTAAATTATTTTATCATATTTTTATATATATTAATGAAGGGCTTTCCAATCTCTGTATTTTGATCCAACAATAAAATTCCATTACTTTCATTGGTTAAACCTAGTTCTTTTTCACTGCATATCATTCCGTCTGATTGAAAACCAGCAACTTTTCTTGGAATTATTTGCATCCCATTAGGTAATATAGCTCCTATTTTACTAAATACAACAATCTCACCATCAGCAATATTTTTAGCTCCACAAACAACATCATAGTTATTTATTCCATCGGTCACAATGCATTTATGTAAATGTGTATCTGGTATATTTTCACATTTAATAACTTTAGCAGTAATAATTAAATTTTTTGCTTCTAAATTACTAATTTTAGTTTTATTTTTTATTCAATTTATTATTTCATTAGTTGGATAAATAAATCCATTAAAATCTAACTTTAATCCATCAAGATTAAAAAAATTGATTCCTACTATTTCATCATTTTGATTTTTTAAAATTACATAATCATTATGATTTTCTTTTTTGCTAACTTCATCATATGATAAATTAATAATCATATATTCATTATTATTATTATTTGAATATTTAAAAATTGTCATCTATTTAACCTTGATAAAAATTTATTTATTATAATATTATAATTACTAAACATAATTTATGAAAATTGCTTATTTATTAGATACAGGATCAAGCTACAATATTGGTTTAGAACCAGATTGTTTTTTTGTGCCAATGATTATTGATGTTGTTGATAAACATTCTACACAAAGCTATAAAGACCAAATTGATATCACAAATGATGAATTAAATAAAATATTAAATAGTAAAAAAATAATTCGAACTAGTCAACCTACAATTGGAAGTATTATGGAAAAAGCTAATGAAATTTTTCAACAATATGAAAAAATCATTACTATTCCTTTTTCTTCTGTCCTTTCATCTACATATTCAACTTTTTTAAATCTTCAAAAAGAATATGGAAAAGAAAAATTTTTAGTTGCAGATGCAAATACAATGTCTATTACTGGAAATTGATTAGTTTCAGATCTTAAAAAATATATTGAAAGTAATGGCGATATAAATCAAGATGAATTAGACAACATCACAAGAAGAATACGCCAATCCCAATGTGGATCATTAATAATTTCTGACTCTTCATATTTAATTTCTGGTGGAAGAATTAGTGGATTTAAAGGTTTAATTGTAAAAACACTAAAATTAAAGTTAATTATTAAATTCCACGGTGGTTTAGAATTTGCAAATAAATCTAATAATTTTTTTAATGCTATTGATAAATCTTTAGAAATTATTGATTTAGTAACTGAATTTAGAAAGTATGGAATAAAACGTTACACAATAATGACTAGTCTAGAAGATGAAGAAGAAAATGACAAAAACATTAGATATATTAAGTCAATATTAGGCAATGAAGATAAATGTTATATTTCAGAATTACCTGGTTGTGTTCAATGTCATACAGGACCAAACAATTTTTCAATTTTAATTGAGTCTTACAAAGAACCTGATTAAGCAATTAATGATAATATTGCTATTCCTATAAGAAATAATAAAGATGTACTTGTAATATCTAACAATGTAGCAATTAATGGTCCACACATAATAGTAGGATCTAATTTAAATTTTATTGCTAATAATGGTAAACATACTCCAAGTAATTTTGCAAATATTATTGCAACTCATAATGCAACAGAAACTCCTATAGCAACAAAAACTGTTTTATAATATTCTATTTCTATATGTTGACCTGTATTAGTATTTAATAATCTAAATTGTGGAATAGAAAAATAAATTAGCAATCTAATAAAATTTATAAATCCTAATAAAAAACCTAATATTATAGCAATTCTGAATTCTTTAAAAATCAATTTAGAATATTCTTTATTAGTTGCCTCACCTACTGCTAAAGTACGAATTGTAGTGGCAAATGCTTGTGATCCCGTGTTTCCAGATGTGCCTGTTATGACTGGTAAAATTGGTATCAATAAAATAGTAGATAATCCAGCAGTTGCTTTAATTCCTCATTGTTCAAATAAAGTAATTAAAATAGATGTTAATGTTGCACTGATCATTAATATTGTTACTCAGAATAAACGTGATTTTACGATTTTTCATATAGATGAGTGAATATAAGATTCATCTATTTTTTGAATCCCATACATGTTATAAATGTCTTCTGTAACTTCTTCTTCAATTGCTGGAAGAATATCATTGTTGTTAATTAAACCAATTAATTGATTCTTTTCATTGACTATTGGAATATGTTTAAAGTGATATTCTTGAAAAATATCAATAATATTTTCAATATCATCATTTGCTTTTGCACTAATAAATGAGTCATTTAGAATATCTATAATTTTTTTATTATAATTATCAGCAAAAAATAAATCCTGAATATTCACAAATCCCAATAAATATCCATCAGATTTGCAAACAAAAACACTTTCATATTCTTCAATATTTTTAGTTTTATTTATATTTTTAATTACTTGTAAACATTTTTTTATTGTTCAGTTTTCATCAAAATTTATAAATTCTGGGTTCATAATTGAACCAGCTTCATCATTCTCAAATTTATCAATTTTTTTGACCATAGATCGTTGTTCGGTAGATAAATTCAATAAAATTTTTTTAAAACTATCCTTATTACGATTGGCAATATCTACTATTTCATCTGGGAATAAATTTGAAAAAATAATTTTAATTTGATTATTTGTTGCTATTTCTACTATTTTATCTTGTAATTCATCTGGCAAATATCGATAAACTGCACTTGTTTTATTTTTATTAATAACCATTAACAAGAATAAAATAACTTCAGGATTATCAATTTCTATTAAACTTTCATTTATTATGTCAATTTTGTTACGTTTAATTATTTTATTAATAGTAGTAACATCTTTTTTTTCATAGCATTCAATAATTTGTTTGCCAATGATTTGTGTCTTTGTTAATTTTTTAAATTTCATGCTATTACATCTTATATTTTCTCAACTTATTGTCTACTAATATATATTTTATCAATGATTAATAACATTAATATTAAAATCTTTCTCTAATTTATCTTTGAAATTATTCAATTTAGAATTACTAGATAAAGATATTCAATCTGGTTGAAAACTACTTAATATTTCTAAATGTTCAAGATTAAAATTACTAAATTTAATTATGCATTTATTATTTTTTAAGTTTTTTAAATTTAAAAAATTAATTTTATTTAAATTATTGCTAGATAGATAACTTAAATCAAAATCTAAAATTAAATTATCTAATTGTATATTTAAGAGATTAATCTTTTCCTTAAAATTATGAATGCTAAATTCATAACTTAAAACATAATTTATCGGATATTGTAGGTTTATTTTTTTATTTTCGGTTTTGCAATTGTATTTTTTTAATTGTTTCAATGATTCCATTGCAATTAGTCGTATTGTCTTATCTAAAACGTTCTTATTATTTGCATATATTTTTATTTCATTGTAATTAAGTAAAAGTTTGTTCAAATAAGAAACATGAAAATTAATAATGTTAATTTTATTAAAAGTATCTAAAACAATTTTTATTGCAATATTGTTAGAATTAAAATATTGATTAAATTCATATTCATTATTTTTAATATTAAATTCTGATCAAATAAGTGGATCAAAAACATCTAAAATTATCCCACCTTTTTTATTGGTTAAACTTTTAGTTTTTGTATATCGTGCAAATTCAATTAATTCGTTAATGTCGCAAGAATGAATTCCATAAATACTTGAATACATTCCTGTATATATTTTTTGAGTTTTATTATTAAATGAAATAATTTTAGGTATATCTAGTAATTTTAATTGAAGATCACAAAAAGGATCATTTATAGGACGAATTTGTTTATTATTGTTTTTATAAATATCTAGCATATTTCTGAATGTTTTATTTCTTAAAGGAATGAAAGCAGCATATTCATTTTTTAAAGTTATAAAAAAAATAACATCTTCATCTTTGAATGCATATAATAATTCATCAATTATAATTTTTTTGATTTCATTAGTTTTGCTATTGCCTCATAATATTGGTAACTTACTAATATTTATGTAGTCAAAAATCATCACTAATCCATATTGGAGATTATTTTGTTTAATTTTTTCTTTAATTATTTTTTGAGCAACATTAAAGCTATAAAAAAAGTGTTTTTCATATTTTTTAAGAATGTCTAATCTGTTCAAATTTTGAATAAATGGTATGAATCGATTTAAACCATAATAAAAAATTAATTCAATAACAAACGACAATGTAATTGCTAAATAATTAAATTTTTGAAATTCATAATTTTTAAAAAATATAGCAACCAATATTATTAAAAGAATACTTATTGAAAAAATTATTAAAAAATTAGATATTTTTTCATTTTTAACTAATTTAAGGTAATAAATTATTATTCCTAAAATTAATAGTATAGTTAGATGAATTGTTGATAACCCAAGTATGCCGTTTAAACTATTAGTAAATACAAACGAATGACCAATAATAGATAAGGAAAATAGAGTTCAAATATAAATTGAAACATTGAATGTTGATATCAAACTAATTATTACTAATAATGGAATATAGCAAAAGTTTATGAAAATAACATTATTTGATTGCAAATAATAAAATTTAGGAATATATAAAAATAAATTTAAACTAATTGTTATTATCAAGATTCTAAAAATATCCATTATTTTTTCAGAATTAATATTTTTAATTTTTGTTTTTTTAAAAATATTAATCTTCAGTAGAACTGTATCAATAATTAGTTCGAATATTAAGATTATTAAGAGTGTTAATAATAAAAATAATTGATTGCTATTCATAAAAAAATAATCTTGATTATTTCAAAGTATTATAATAATTGTATTTATTTTTTAATTAATTAAAAACATAAAAGAGTTAATATGATTACAGATATTGGAAATGGTTCTTTTTTTCCACATCAATTAATATCAGGAGAACTTGTTGGTAAAACAATTGATATTCCATCAACAATTGTTTTATTAATTGCAACTGCTCTTGTTCTTTTAATGGTTCCAGGACTTGGAATTTTCTATGGGGGATTAGAACGTCGTAAAAATGTTTCAACAATCATTGCACAATCATTAATTACAATTCCTATTGTGACATTGATTTGAATTTTTGGTGGATTTAGTTTAGCATTTGGAACTAGTGCAGGTGGTGTAATTGGAAATCCCACAGATTATTTTGCATTTAGAAATATTTTATTTTCTAATGGATGAGGAACACCGAGATTAATAACAAATATTACACTTGCTAATGGTGTTCCATTCATTGTTTTTTTCTTATTTCAATTATCATTTGCAATTATTACTCCTGCCTTAGTTTCTGGTGCATTTGCTGATAGATTGAAATTTAGAGGATATGTATTATTTACTATCTTATTTACTATCTTTATTTATATTCCAGTTTGTCATTGAATTTGAGGAGGTGGATGATTATCTAATGGTGGTGCATTAGATTGAGCAGGTGGTGTAGTTATCCATATTACATGTGGTGCAGCAGCTGTTTCATCTGTTCTTGTGCTTAAAAAAAGAACAATTATGAATTATGAATTATCAGCTCCACACTCATTACCATTAGTTTCTATTGGTGCTGCATTATTATTTTTTGGATGATTTGGTTTTAATACAGGTGGTGCAACATTTACATCTTATGCTTTTACTTCTGACAATATTCTTCAAACAATAATAGAAAATGGTACACTTTTACCAGCTAATAATCAACAATTATGAATAGGTGTTAATGCCTTTATTAATTCATTTATTAGTATGTCTATTGCAATGTTAATATGAGCATTAATTGATTTATGTTTTAAAAAACGTATATCTTTATTATCAATATTAACAGCAGGAATTGCTGGATTGGCAACAATCACTCCAGCTGCTGGATTTGTTCCAGTTTGAGCTAGTTTGATCTTTGGATTTGCTGGTGGTTCTATTTGTTATACAATGTGTTACTTGAATCATAAAATTCATTTTGATGATGCACTTGAAGTTTGACCAGTTCATGGAATTGGTGGATTGGTAGGTTCTATTCTTGTGTCTGGACTTGCTACAATTATGGTTAATGCTAATTTAGGGACAACACAAGGATTGAATAGTACTAATCAATTAGGTTCTGTCCATTTACTTTTAACTCAATTAATTATGATTCTTGTTGTTACAGCATGAACATTTATCTTTAGTATTGGAATATTCTATTTAGCAATTTTAATTAAAGGAAGAACAACTAAAGATGAAGAAATCGAAGGTTTAGACAAAACTCTTTTAGGTGAAGATTCTTATTCTAAAGGAATAAACTTAAACAAAATAAATGAAACTTCTATTGCAGCTCAAGATTCTATTAAAACAGGAACTAATAAATTGAATAATTCTAAGAATAATTCATCTATAAAATCCAAAAAATCAAAAACAAATAATAAAATAACTTTAAAATCATCTTCTAAGAATAAAATTTAGTTCTATTTTATTTTTACATTTAAAAAAACCACAAATTAATGTGGTTTTTTTAAATGTAAAAATAAAACAACCTAGCACTAACTTCACTAAACTTATCTTCGCAAAATCTCCTGTTGCTTCAAGCAAAACTGGCGAACTAGTTCTACCAGCTAGCCTATTAGAAGAAACTTGACCAACAGCTGATACAA
>CAMWTZ010000001.1 GCA_947177385.1 uncultured Mycoplasmataceae bacterium | reverse complement strand
AAATCAAATATCTTTTAATTTAAACTCTAATTTATTTAAATAGAATAATGGGTTTTTTGAATCAGAAATTTTAAATTTTAAAAAATAAGATACAAGGAATTGTGTTTTATATTTTTTATCGTTAAATTCTTTTTTTGTATATTTTTGTTCTCCAACTAATGGAATATCTAAAAAATTAAATGTTGCTCGAATTTGGTGTTTTCTTCCTGTAATTAAAACAACTTCAACTAAAAAGTAATTACCAACTGCTTTTATACCCCTAAATTTTGTAATTGCTATTTTTGTGTTTAATTGATAATTATCGTATACTTTAACAATTTCTGTTCGATCATCAATATAAAGATTTATTGTTTGTCATTCTTTTGGGATATTATCTGAATGAAGAAGACAATAATATCTCTTTTCTATTTCTCTATTTTTAAAAATATCATTCAACAATCTCAATGAATTTGCATTTTTAGCAGCAACTACAATACCTGATGTGTTGTAGTCAATTCTGTTTATCAAACTTGGTGAGAATGAATTTTCATTTTGATAATCTCATTCATTTGAATTAGCCAAATGTTTTTTTATTCTATTTATTATTGTGTCATTATTTTGATTGTCATCATTATGAGACAATAAACCGATCGGCTTGTTTGTAATAATGATATTTTTATCTTCATAGATAATATCTAATTTATCAGACGCTTCCATAAAATCATTTTTTGAGATTTTATTAGCTAAATATTTATCAAAAAAAATTGTTATCTCATCGTTTAAATTTAAAGAATCATTAAATTGACAACGTTTATTATTTATTTTTATATCTTTATTACGAATTCATTTTATAAATAATACTTTAGAAATGTGAGGATACATTTTAGTTAAAAAATTATCTAAACGTTTACCTACATCATTTTCCTTAACAATTATTTTTTTCATAATAGTATCCACTAAATTTATTTCTTTTATTTTTTGGTAATTGTTTAATTAAATTACAAAATTCTTTGTATTGGTCTATTTGGATTTTATTGTTGTTTAAAATATCTAAATTAATGTAGTTAATTTCACAATATATTTTTGTTGCATCATAAATTAATTCGCAAAAATGTTGCACTTTTTCTTTGCTAGTTGAGTAAAAAATAATTTTATGATCATGTACTAAATTTAGAAATTTAACTAGTTTAGATTGAACATCATCATAATAAATATCATATATTGACTGAGTCTTAATATTGTAGTGTTCTAAATTAATAACAAAATCATTATAAGGCGCCTTAAAACCACCAACAAGTTTTTTTAAATAATGTATAACTTGCTTATTATTTTCTTTATTTTCAAATTTTCCAATCTCCATAGTTTTTATAATAAATGGAAAATTATTTTTTGTGGAACTATTACTTCATTTTTGTTTGTGTTCATACTTAGAAAAAATTTTATGATAAGCAGTTGCAGTTCGTGGCATTAAGTGAATAAATGGTACCAACCCTTCTAATTCATCCTGACTCATATCTTTAATTTTTAAAAAAATATCTTTTAAAATTTTTGTATCAAATGTTGCACAATGTTGGTATGTTTTAAAAGAATCATTTTGTTTAAACAAAAAATTATACATTTGCAGAAGTGGCAATTGTTTTTTACCTGAAATTATTCTTAATTCCTTTTGCAAATCATATTTTTCACAATTAAGTTCTGTTTCTAAATTTATTTTTAATTGATTTGATAAAAATTTAAAGTCTCAGTCTCCAAATGAAATTATTACTGAATCTTTAATAAATTCGATGATTTTATCTTTGCATTCATCTAGTGTCTTTCCATTTTGATCTAAAAAATTATTGTCTATTTTCAATAAATTAATAATGTAATTAGATAATTGTTTTTTAGGTTTAAGTAGTTGATCAAATTCATCTTCTTGTCCATTTAGTTTTTTTCTAATGGCTGAGAATTGAATCATTTCTTGGCAATGTTTGTCATCAGACGCTTCAATATCAATAAATACTAAATCGCGCTCATTTGGTAATTTTAGCTGATTATCCATATTAATATACTATAATCAATATGTGATATAGTAACTTATATTATAGTAAATTTTGACAGCATGTGGTAGAGGAGTTACCCTCGTTATATAACCACGTAGCGAATACGTTATAAGAAAGATAGGTATTGCGTGTGGCTCCAAAAACAAAAGAAATCACTCGTGTAGCTAAATTAAATTTAATTGGTGGTCAAGCTAAACCAGGTCCAGCATTAGCATCAGTCGGTATTAATATGGCTGAGTTTACTAAACAATTTAATGATGCTACTAAAGATCGTAATGGTCAAGTTATTCCAACAATCATTACTGCATACAAAGATAAATCATTTGATTATGTTACAAAAACAACTCCTGTAACAATTTTGTTAAAAGAAGCAGCAAAAATCAAATCAGGCGCTAAAGATTCTAAAAAACAAATAGTTGCAACTATTTCTAAAGAAAAAGCTTTAGAGATTGCTCGTTATAAATTGCCAGATACAAATGCATATACAGATGAAGCAGTTTTACGTATGGTAGCTGGTTCTGCTAAACAAATGGGAATTACTATTGAAGGTGTTAGTCCTTATAAAAACAAAGGAGACAACTAATGGCAAAATTATCTAAAAAAATGCAAAAAGCAATTGCATTAGTAGACAAAAATAAATCTTACCCATTAGAAGAAGCGGTGCAATTAGCTCAAAAAGCATCAATCTCTAAATTTATTGGTTCAATTGATGTGGCAATTAAGTTAAATTTAGATACTAAAAAAGTAGAACAACAATTACGTGGTTCAATTGTTTTACCAAATGGTAACGGGAAAGAAACTCGTATTTTAGTTATCGATGACACGATGTCTGCTGATGAAGCAAAAAAATTAGGTGCTGATTACTTTGGTGGAACTGACATTATTCAAGATGTTGAAAAAATGTTAAATAAAATTGATTTAATTATTACAACTCCTAAAATCATGCCTGCATTAGCTAAGTTAGGCAAAGTACTAGGTCCTCGTGGATTAATGCCAAACCCTAAAATTGGTACAGTAACTACAGATTTACCAAAAACAATCACAGAATTTAAAAAGGGTCGTTTAGAATATCGTGTTGATACATATGGTAACATTCATATGTGTGTTGGTAAAGTTTCAAATGATAGTAAAAAAATTGTTGAAAACATTGAAACTTTAATTAGTCTATTAAAATCTAAAAAACCATCAACAGTTAAAGGACAATATATCCAAAATATAACAGTTAGTCCTACAATGGGTCCTAGTGTAAAAGTTAATTTTTCTAACTAGTATAATTTAATCAATAAATTAATTTAAAACATAGCAAAATAATTTGTTATGTTTTTTTTTTTGTATAATTTATTATTATATTTTTTCTAAAATATGAAAAAAAAGAACAATTTATTTTGAATTTTTACAAGAAACTCCTTTCGAATTTTAAGTAAAACTAAGATGCTTATTTCATTCTTAGGAGTTTTGTTATTGATTGCAACTACAACTTTAGTTGTAACTTTTATGTCAATTTTCTTGACTATTCGTTCAAAAGATGAAATTGTGAAAAATGGAAATTTAGCAGATTTAACAATTTCTATTCCTGATACAACTCTTCAACAAAGTCAACAACAAAGAGAAACAGGGATTAATAGCACAACTTTAGATGCTAATTTAGAAGAATATTTAAAATCAAATGGTTTTGAATTTTCAATATCTAAAAATTTACCAGTTTCAGATGTTGTTAGTAATCAAAATTTTATTCTTTCATTAGTAGAAGAACAAAACTCTTTGAACACTGATTCAAATGGCAATACTAATATTGTTAATAAACTAGTTTTAAAAACAAACACTTCATTCCCAAAAGATACTGACTACTCTCTTGTTGTTGGGAATAATGTAAATTATTTTAGTTTTTATAATCAATATATGAATAATCATTTAGTGGATGAATCAATAGCAAATGCAATGAGCTATTTCCAATATGAAAATTATTTAAATAATCGTCCATGATTATTTGCAGAATTGTTATTACATTCAAATTGAAATATTTCTTCTGATTTCTTAAATAAAGTAATACCTCTTATAAAAGATATCTCTATCCCTCCTTCAAATGAGGATGATTTTAATACAAATTATCGTTTATTTACTAATACAACCCCTCCAACTACTAGTGCTGAATTAATTTTAAATACTAATTCATATTTTGCTAAATTAGGAGCACTTTTATCCCTAACTGGTGTTAACTATTCGGATTATGGTGTAAGTTTCATAATGACACAAGTTATTCCATTAATTGGAATCAGTGCAAATATTCCTTTTACTACACGTTGTAATCAAATTTCATCTTACTTTTCTGTTTTATCATCTGATTATATAGAAAGTAATAAAAACGTTAAATCTATTATTAGTTCTCGTGTTTTACAAGATGTTTTTTTATTACCATACAAACAATATCCAATTAATGGACAATATACAAATTATCAAGTTTATGATGATGATACTAAAGAATATCGAACATATCATGATTTTTTATCATGATTTAATCAATTAGATGATAAATATAAAATAAATATTAACTCTAATTCATTTGGAATAATTGGTATTGGTGATACCCCAAATTTATTGTATCCATCTCAAAGTGCATCTCAAATTTTTGTAGATTCAAAAAATAATGGTGTTGCATATATAAATTCAGGTGGATTCACTCGTTCAATTGATGGAACTTCATATAAACCATTTGTATATTATTCTGTTCGTTATCCTCCATCTGCTCGTAACAATATTTTTACTAAAAATAAACTATTGTCAGAACTAAAAAATTGAACATTAGAAAATTATAATGAGGTAACTGCATTTGCTTTGAATGATAGTTCACAACAAAATTTCATTTTCTATATTTGAAGTAATTTCTTAAATAATGTTCAAAGAATAGTTGTAATTATTGGTATAACTATTGGTGCTGTTGTTTTAATATTAGCTTTAATATTTTTAGCTTTATTAATTCGCTCAATAATTAAACAAAATATTATTACATTTGGAATTGGTTTAGCAAATGGTACAAACAAATTTATATTAGCATTATCGTTTTTCCCATTTGCGTTAATTCCATCCTTATTGTTTGGAACTATAGGGTTTTTTATATCTTTTGCTTTGACTACTCCAACAATAAATATTATTTCTAATTATTGAACACTAGTTATCACAAACGTTCAACTTTATAATTGAGTTTGAATATGAGCTGCTATTGTTGGTGTTATTTTTGTTCTTTTGTATTCACTAATAATAGGCATTATTTTCTATTTATTGCGAAAAAATACACAATCTCTATTGCAAGATACAGGTACTTTTAAAGTCAATCCTTTAGTAATTTGAACTAAAAAAGTTACTTCATTATTCAAACCAATATGATCTTTTAGATTGACTTTGATGATGAGTAATGTTTCACGTTTCATGATTTTACTTTTCACTACAACAACATTTATTACTATTTGTTCAATGTGCATTAGTAGTTTAAATATTTTTAAAACATCATTGTCAAATAATTTAGAAAATAAAAAATATTATTCATCTATTGATTTATATTCACCAACTATTAATTCTGGATACTATTCTGATATTCCATATTCAGAAATTGGAACATCTCAAAAAGGTAGTTTCAATGCATATGATCCAACTCCAGGTAGTTATAGCACAAATTTAAATTATAATAACCCGCTAAATATGAATAGTGAATTTTATACAGGTTTAGAATATTATAATGCAATGACATATCCTTATTCTGACAACAAGTTCTTTACAAGTTTATTTTTAACTAGTTCAGATTTGTCTAATGAAATAAATTGAAATTTCCAATTTTTAAATAATCGTGTATTTAACAAATTATTATTGGATGTAGAAATTAATGCCTTGGGTGCAACTATTAATCCTTGAGAGTTTGCAAAACAAATTATTCCTGAATCTGTTTTATATTTAGCAGAAAAAAACACTGAAATGCTAGCACAAGTTAATTTTGATTTCTATTATTGATTGCAAGAACAAAATAAAATTGCTTTAGCAGGTGATTCTGCAAATTATATTAATATTCCAGAATTAGTTGGCACACCATATGAAAAATTTAATAATTCTCCTATTTATTATTCAACATTTTTACCTAATATCGACAAACAACCATTTACACTAGATGGATCTGATTTATTTGAAAATTATGATGATCCAAATGCAAATTTAGAAAAATGAATATTTGTTCGAGATACAAATATTGAAAATGGTAACAAATATTGAGTATTAAATAAAGATCAGGCTAAATACGCAGCTCCTTCATTTACTTTTAAATCACAAACAGTTAGTTTATTTGTTCAAATGTTGACAAATAATTCTAATCCACTATATCAAATGTGATATAAATACATTTATCCTAAAAATCCTAATTTAGGTGCACAAGAACAATTAGTACCAAATTATAATTATAAAATCTCTTCTAATATTGTTCCAGTAGAAAATAATGATGAGACATATACTTATGTTAATATCAACTATGAAGTAGATAAAACACCAGTATCAGGTAAAGTTGTAGGCATTAAGCCTAATTCAAAATTTGTTGATTTGCTAGATACAAATAAAAATGATTTAAAACAAAAATTGATTGATTATATAGTAGAACAACCTGCATCCAATGAATTAATAACATACCCAATTATTATTAATAATGTTGTAGCAAAACGATGAGGATTAGGAGTTAATAGCAAATTTGTTGCAACACCAACTAATACATTTGATCGTTTCAATATTACTAATTACAATGAATTTGCATCTTCAACAACAGATATAATATCTCCTTATCAATGTCAATTTGAAGTAATTGGGATCACAGATACTAATTTTGAAGAACAGTATTATACATTACAAGAATATGCAAATAAAATTTTAGGTTATCAAGATTTTAGTGATGTCACATATACTGATTGAAAATCTCCAATTTATCCAGGTCAGGGATATATTCCATTTAATGGAATATTCTCAAATAATACAGATATAGTATTTTTAAACAATTATGCTGGTATGTATATACCTAGTGGTTTATCTACAATAATATCTAATTTTGGTTATAATTTTGGAACTGGAGAAGGTCAATCTCAAAATATTGGTGCATTATTTTCAGTTATTTTAAATAATTGAAATAAGTTTGATCAATTAATGAATACTAGTTTATTTGTTAATAGAGCTAATAATACTATTATGACGAAAGTACTAAATACACAACAAAAATTTAATTTTGCTACTTCTACTTTAGATGTGGATATGGTTGGTAATTGAATGAGAAGATTTATTGATTTATTTGAATCATCCTCATTACTAGTTTCATCAGTATCAACAATAGACATCTCTAATGCTACAGTTGCAGTAGGTAGTTATTTCGATTATGCACTTATAAATATTGATGCTATTATTGCTATAACATTTATTGTTACTTTATTAGTTATTATTTCATTAATTGCAATTATTGTAGTTTTTGAATCACAAAAATTAATTGCCATTTTAAAGGTTTTAGGATACAGCGATATACAAACAGCATTCTCATTGGCATTTGTTTATTATTTTGTATTAGTTTTAGGAACATTAATATCAGTTCCAATGTCTTATTTATTTAGTAGCATTTTAAAACTTGTTACTTTTAATTCATTTAACATTATTATTACTCCAGTAATTTATTGATGAGTTTTTATAGGTGGATTTGTTTTAGTTGGTGGAATTCTTTCTTTAATTCTTTTATATATTTACAAAAAGATGAAAAAATTGAATCCAGCGGAAGCAATTGCGGTGAAATAAATGAAAAAAATATTTTTATTGTTGAGTTTATCTTTTTTATCATTTTTACCAGTGACTAGCATTACTTTAACTTCATGTAGTCAAACTAGTACTATAGAAAAACAAACTATTACTTTAGATTTTCAAAATTTAACAAATTCTTCTAATCTTTCTACATACTCAAAAGATGATTTAATTAGTTTATTGAAAAACAAAGATCCAAATAATTCTGATTTTATTGAATTTGTAAATTTATTAGATTTAGAGAACAAAATCAATAATGATTCATCTATTGATGATTCAGCAATTTCATTTCAAACAATAGATTTGTCAAAATTGGATTTCTACAATTTTAATGATGCAAATATTGAAATAAATTCAGAATGGACAGAAGACGAAAAATTAGCTAACCAATCAAAAGTAAATATAAGTTTCAATTGCTCTTATAATGGTAATATTTATAATATTATTATTAAAAATATTTACTTATTTGCTAATTCTATCTTTAGACCTTCATATTTATTTGTTGGAGAAAATAGTAGTCAATATAAAACATTTTCTCAAGAAGATTTAGGCTCAATTAGTAACATTTCATACAAAGATATAACTGGTAGTCAATGAAAAGAACAAATAAATAATTATTTTTTACAAGCTAACCCAAAGTCAGATAATTGAATTATTCCAGATTTTGGTTATATTTATGACAAAGGCGTCCTTAAAACTAACAATATATATGAATTACACTATATTGTTAATCCAATTTATAAAGAACAAATTAGTAAATTAGCAAATGCATCTCAATTTGGTGAAATTATAATTAATATACAAATTTCTCCATATGCAGGCAAAGAATTAAAAACATCTTTTGTTTTAGAGACAAGTGATGTTAAAAAGTTTTTTAACAATGCAACAACATTTGATGAAATTATAAATATGCAACAAATAGATATTTATAATGCATTAAATAAATATGTTTCTAGTTTATCTACAATTCAACCACTTAGGGATTGTCTATTGTCAAATTCCACAAATAATACTCAAGTAGTAAATAACTATAATATGGTTACAAATGAATATAGTAATCCACCAACAATTGTTATAACATTTGAGTCAATTACAACACCATCTTATAATTACAAATTTACTTTAAATTTTAATAATTAAAGAATATAAAAGTCTTATAATTAATTTATTTATAAATTACAAGGAGAATGATTATGAAGAAAAATAAATTAAAAATGTTTATTGCTTTTACTTCATTATTAGTTCCTAGTACGTTAGTGCTTCCTGTTATTACTAGTTCTTGTGTATCTAGCGATAATTGAGATTTTAAAGTAGATCAAAGCAATAAATCCATTCTAATTAATTCTAATTTTTTTAGTAATTTTGCTAATATTGAAAGTTCTTCAATTTTCAATATATATCAATATTTGATGCAAAATGCAACAAATACAGAATTTATTGATAAGTTAAATGAGTCTTTATCAACTTTTACTAATAATTTATTATCAAATTATTCAATTAATTGAAATTCAGTTGAACTAGATTTGACTAATTTTCAAATTAACATAAATGTTGCATCAAATGTTGTTTCAACTTTTGTTACAGAATCAGATTCCTTAACAGATAATAATTCGTCTGAAATTTCTAAAATATCTATTGTTTTTAAAAAATATACAAATGAATTAATTAACAATTTTTTAAATAGTAATACAAAGACATACAACAAAAATAACTTTTTAGTCAATTATACTTTTGAAGATATTTTGAATCCAGAAATAGTTACTGATGAGCAAATTTGTATTGCAGCAGGTCTAAATATTAATACAACTAAAATATTATATAGAAATGTTAATGATGAACCAACTATTCGTTTTGGCGAAATAACAAATAATACAAATGAAAATACTAAATCATTAAATTTATTATTTTTTGATTATGGTAGTGGTTCTAATTCAAAAGGTTTAGGACAACTTGTTATTTCACAAAAAGAAGTTGATGTTACATGTATTCCATCTAAATATCTTCTTGATATTTTTGGATCAGATATTAATAACGATTTTATTGATATTCTTCAAAATCAAAGTTTGTATCCAGATGTAAGTGATTGAAAATACAATACTAACACAACAATTACTCCAACTTTACCATTGGATACTTTATTATTAACTTATAGTGATTTCTTAAATTTAAATGCTAATATAGTTAATAAAAAAATTAGTAGTTACAATTTATCTCATTTTAAAAAAGATTACAATTTCTTTGTTAATAACTATTTTAATTACATTTTTGATGAATGAAATATACCAAGTTTATATACAACAGGATTATATGCATGTAACAATGTTACATATAATGAATCTACAGGATTTACAGGTTCAATAGGATTAAATATTTACAATAAAACAACATTAACTAAAAAACTAAAATTGCCTATTACAAATGAAGAAGTTTTAATAGAGGGTAATTCAAATATTGTTATTTTAATAGAATTAAACAATTCCAAAATCACTCCTACTTTAGTTGAAAATACATCATTGTCTAATTCTGCAAATTTAGTTCCAACTTTTAGTAATGTTACTGTTAAATATATCAAGGATGTACCAGAAGCATCAAATGACAATAAAGTTGTCCCACAAATTAATTGATTAGCTACAAATTTTGATGATGTTTCAGATTCATGATTTTCTAGTTCTATTATAAATAATGCTAATATTTTTGGTAATTCATTATCTCTACAATGTATAGTGGAAAAAGTCACTGTTGATAAAAATTTTATTGATTCTTTAAGTGTTATTGAAAAAAGCAAAACATTAGTGACTGCTGATTCATTAAAAAATTTGAAATTACAACAATTAACTGAATCATATAATATGGTTTCAACTATTGTAAAATCAGTTGAATCTTTAATGTTAAAAATCTCTGACAATCCAACCATCTATGATTTATTACAAAACATTAGTTCAGAAATGTATAACATTATTAATGCAATAACAAATAATCCTGATATTTCTAATCTTGTCTCACAATTATTTACTACAAATAAGACATCTATTTATTTGTTAAACAATATTGATTCAATTATCAATATTTTAAATTCTCTTGATAATGGTTCATCCACTCAATTAACTGAAATTATTAAATTATTATCAGAGATTATTAGTAATCACAACGACCCTATTAAGATGCATCAATGAGTAGCAAGTATTGAAGGACTATATCCTACTCTTGAAAAATTGCTAGATAATGGAGCTGCATGGATTTTACCTATGGTAGGACAAATTATGAGAGGCTTATCACAAGATGTTCCTATTGTTGAGTTTGCTTTTAATAATATGGATTATGTTCTAACATATTTATCACAAGATTCTGTTACAACTAATTTAGGTTTTTCTACCCAAAACATTATAAAATCTGTTCATACTTATTTAAATAATTTAGTTGAATATAGCAAGACTCTTTATCCAACTACTACTAGGGCTACAACAATTCAAAATACTGCTGCAATGCAAGAAAAATATAAAAACATTCATGCATTAGATATTTTTACATATGAATTAACAAACAATAATAGTGCAAATTCTATTCTTACACTTATCTCTTCAATATTAGCGCCTATAGATGCATCAACTGCGAATATTTTAAGTTTTATTTCTAATATTCTGGCTAATAATGTTGAAGTGTCTCAAACAATTATTGATAATACAAATGCAACTTTTGAAAATGCAATTGTAGATACAAAACCAACTACCGGTATATTTACTAAATCTGGTACATATTCATTAGATCCAAAAACAGGTTATAAAATTGCAAGTGGTTCTACAACTACAACTTTATCTAATCAAATTGGAAAATGCATTAAATCACTTTTTAATGTAACTTATGGTGGTAAAGAAATGCTATTATCTAACGTATTAAATGCAATGGGTAATTCACAATCTAATATTAATATGATAGTAAATAATAATTTTTCATATTCAAATTATCAAGTTACACAAGATTTAGAAGTTAATTATTCATTCAAACAAGAACTTAAATGGGATTTATTACCAATTTCATGTTTTTTAGATAATTTAAAAATTGGAATTACTGATGCTGATTTTGATAATTTAGTTACATATATTACAGGTTTACTTCCAACTGCAGTTTCGAGTTTAGTAACTATTAGTAAATCTAATCTTCGTAGTTGATTGTATCTCTTTGCAGGAATTTCTTTTACAGATTATGTAGACTCAAATGGTATTGCTAAATTAAGTATAGATTTAGCAAGAATTTTTCCAACAGATTTAACAATAAAACCAGAAAATAATTTTATTCTTCAATATAAAGCAACAAATGCTTCAATTTACCCAATTATTACTAGTGATGGAATTATTAATTGAGGATATGATGCATTTGAAAATATTATTTTTAATGATCGAACTGTATTAGATAATGCTAATCAAGAATTTACTTTAAACTCCGCAAATGATGCTGCAGTTAAGATTAATTATTCTAATAATTCATCTACATCAACATATGCATTAAATATCTCCTATACAAACAAAGATCTCAAAACAGAACAATTAAATTTATTGAAAACACAAAAATATTATGGTTGTCAATATTCCACTTTTAAAAAGTTTTTATTGGATCAAATTGATATAAAACAATATTCATCTAATTTACCATCTGCACTTAAAATAGCAATTTCTCTGCTACCAGCAAATAAAATAAATAAACCAATTATTATAAATCCAGAACCAAGCACCACTAATATTTCTTCAATTTTCCAATCTAATACAACTTCAAGTATTAAAGATTACAACACCAATGTTTATAATCCTAATTATAATGTTGAACGTATTGGTCAAGGAGAGACTGAATTAATAACAGATTTAACTAATTTTGTTAATAATTATCTAGTTTGAACTGCTTCAACTAGTAATGCAAATCAAGATATTTTAACAATGGAAAGTGGCGCTTCTATAGCATTAAATGATTTAATCAAAAAATATTACAATATTTCAAATTCAGTAAATTTTCAAGCAGGAATTAGTGGACAAGTTACTCAATTATTAAATAAAACTTATACATATAATTTGTATATTAACTTTGATCGACCTGTTTTATATACATATACAGATGCAACTGGTGTTGTAACTAAATCTATTACTCAACAAGTAACTTTATCATTCACAATGTCTACAGCTCCAACAAAACCAACTACTACTGCATAGTTATTGTCTATATTGAATTAAAGAATAAATACTAATTACTTTTATCAAGTATAATTTTTAAATATACTTATTTATATAAAATGCCTACTTGATTAATTGTTCTTATTACTGTTTTATGTGTTGTCGCTATTTTAGCTTTTATGTACTTTGTTTGAGCTTTGCGACGAATGTCAATAGTATCAAAAAAATTAGATTATTTAATTGAAGATTTAACATATAAATCTGAAAAAATGAATGATGTAGTTTCATCTATTGTTAAGATATCCAATTATATAAATGCTGCAGAAGATTTAGTTAAAAATAACGCAGATGTTATTAGTAAAGTAATGTTAGAAAAAAATGATAAAAAATTAAAGAATAATTCAAAAGATATTAATAATGAAGAATCTAAATAAACTAGGAATCTCAATTTTGATTGGATTTTTATTATCAAAAACAATTAGTAGTTCAGATTTTGAAGAAATAAAAAATAAATTGAAAAATAAAACTAAACTACTAATGCCAGATTTAGATGAGCATTTTTTAGAATTAACAAATTTATTAGACAATAACAATAGTTTATCCAAAAACGAAGATCTTCGTATTTCAGAGCAACTTCAAAAAATAAAAAATAAATTACAAGAAAATAATCAAGATGAAATTGCTGATTTAATTTGAAAGGAAATTAAGAAAGAAAATGATGAATAAATGTAATGATTCAATTATTGTTCATGGTGCACGTGAGAATAATTTAAAAAATATTGATATAACTATCCCAAAAAATAAATTTGTTGTAATAACAGGGTTATCAGGATCAGGTAAATCTAGTTTGGCATTTGACACAATTTATGCTGAAGGTCAACGTCGATATTTAGAATCATTATCAACATATACTCGTCAATTTCTAGGAGGCAATGAAAAACCAGATGTCGATTCAATTGAAGGATTATCTCCTAGTATAGCAATTGATCAAAAATCAACATCTAATAATCCACGTTCTACTGTTGGTACAGTTACTGAAATTTACGATTATTTACGTGTTTTTTTTGCAAGAATTGGAACTCCATATTGTATTAATGGACATGGAATAATTAAGACACAAACAATCAAACAAATAGTTGACTACTTGTTTGATTTATCAGAAGAAACAAAAATTATTCTATATTCACCTATGATAAGTAATGAAAAAGGTACTCATGAATCATTACTTAACAATTTGCGTAATAGTGGTTTTTTACGTGTCAGAATAGACAATGAAGTTTATAGTTTGGATGACAATATTAATTTAGATAAAAACAAAAGGCATACAATCGAAGTAATGGTAGATAGAATTATTTTGAGAAAAGATTCTCAAACAAGATCTCGCTTAAATGATTCTGTTGAAACTGCACTAAAAACTAGTAATGGATTTGTTTTAGCTCAATATAATAATGAAGAAAAACTATTTAATGAACATTACGCTTGTGACAAATGTGGTTTTAGTATACCAAATCTTGAACCTCGCTTGTTTTCATTTAATAGTCCTTTAGGTGCTTGCGATAATTGTAAAGGTATTGGTGTGGTATATGAACCTGATCCAAATAAAATGATACCTAACAAAGATTTAAGTATTATTGATGGCGCTATCGATTTTTTTAAAAATACAGTTAATACTACGAATATGGATTGACAACGTTATTTTAATATGTTGATGCACTATCAAATTCCTATTGATAAGCCAATTTCAGAGTTAAGTGAAAAAGAAATTCATTATATTCTTTATGGCAGTGATGAACCTATCACAATTATTATGGAATCTGCAAATGGTCGTAAATATGAACAATTGGATTATGTTGAAGGCCCTCTTGATTTAATTAAACGTCGTTATCAAGAAACTAGTAGTGATATGGCTAGAGAATATTACTCTAAATATATGACAGAAAAAACTTGCCCTAAATGTAAAGGACAAAGATTGAATGATTTAGCGTTATGTGTAAAAATTAATAACAAATCAATTATTGATTTAACTAAATTAGACATTCAATCTGCAATAGATTTTTTATTATCATTAAATCTAACAAAAGATCAACAAATTATTTCTAAATTAGTTTTAAAAGAAATTATTGATAGATTATCCTTTTTAAATAATGTTGGATTAGATTATTTAATGTTATCTAGAAATGCTTCTACTTTATCTGGTGGAGAAGCTCAACGTATTAGATTGGCAACTCAAATTGGCTCGCATTTAACAGGTGTTTTATATGTTTTAGATGAACCATCAATCGGCTTACATCAAAAAGATAATGAAAAATTAATTAAAACAATTAGACAAATTTGTAATCTTGGAAACTCAATGTTAGTAGTTGAACATGATGAAGATACAATGAATTCTGCTGATTGGCTAATTGATATTGGTCCAGGAGCAGGGACTGAAGGAGGATATGTTGTTTCGCAAGGCGAAGTTGATGAAGTAAAAAATGATTCTAATTCTTTAACTGGTCAATATTTATCTGGTAAAAAATTTATTCCTATTCCAACTAAAAGAAGATCTGGTAATGGTAAAAAAATTATTTTAAAAAATGCTACAGGTAACAATTTAAAAAATATTAATTTAGAAATACCATTAGGCAAAATGATTGCAGTAACTGGAGTCTCAGGATCAGGTAAATCAACTTTAATATTAGATACTTTAGTTAAAGGATTAAATAAACAATTATTTAATCCATTTGAAGATCATGCTCCTTTTAAAGAAATTATTGGAGCAAATAATATTGATAAGATTATTGAAGTTTCTCAAGACCCAATTGGTAGAACACCAAGAAGTAATCCTGCTACTTATACAGGTGTATTTGATGATATTCGTGATGTTTTTTCAAATATTGTAGATGCTAAAGAAAAGGGATATAGCAAAGGTCGTTTCAGTTTTAATGTTAAAGGCGGTCGTTGCGAACATTGTCAAGGTGATGGTGTTATAAAAATTGATATGCAATTTTTACCAAGTGTATATATCACATGTGAAGAGTGTCAAGGTAAACGTTATAATGAAGAAACTTTAAAAATTAAATTTAAAGGTAAATCAATTTATGATGTTTTAAAAATGACAATTGCAGAAGCTGCTGAGTTTTTTACTAACATTCCAATGATTCATCGTAAACTTCAACTTTTAGTAGATGTTGGATTAGGATATTTACAATTAGGTGCTTCATCTAATGTTTTATCTGGTGGAGAAGCTCAACGTATTAAATTAGCTAAATTTTTGCAACGTAAAGCAACAGGTAAAACATTATTTGTTTTAGATGAACCAACAACAGGATTACACATTCATGACATTTCAAAACTAATAGATGTATTAAATAAAATTGTTGATAATGGTGACACAGCAATTATTATTGAACACAATTTAGACTTAATTAAAGTTTGTGATCATATTATAGATTTAGGACCAGACGGAGGAATTCGTGGTGGTGAAATCTTAGTAACAGGAACTCCTGAACAAATTGTAAGTAGTAATAAATTTTCTTATACTGCAGATTATTTGAAAAAATTATTTCAACGTGGTTATTAAATAATGGAATGCATTCAAGCAAAATATTATCGTAACCTATTAAATATTGCAATTGATAAATTTAATGATCTCAATTTAGATAATTTTAATATTATTTCAAGCAATTGCATTAGTTTAATTGCTGGATTAATTTTTACTTTATTAAAAAATAATCAATTATCTTTTGGTGTATTTTATTCAATAGAAGAATTGAATCAATCTAATTTAAAATTTAAATTTTTATTAATAAATAAAGAAAATATATCTCTATCCAATAAAATCCAATATTATTTTGAATATATTGGTAAAGAGGAAAATATATTATGTATTTAATTGGTTTTGCAATTGATAATCATTTATTAGAAAAAACAAATGATTATCAAAAAATTGGTGGACAAAAATTAAAACTTGGTTATAAAATTGTTGCACATTCAGATGGTGATATTGTTTATCATGCAATTGCAGAAGCATTGTTAGGTGCAATTGGTTCAAATGATTTAGGTGAAATATTTCCTGATACTGATTCGAATAATAAAAATATAGATAGTAGAAAAATTATTGATTATGTCTTAAATTTAATGAATAAAAAATATGTAATAAATAATATTGATATAACTATTATTTGTGATTGTATTTATTTTGCAAATTATCGCTCTCAAATTTTGGATAATTTAAAAAAAGTTATTCAAAATACACAAATAACTTTAAAATTTACAAGATTTGAAAAGAATGATACAAGTTCAATAACTTGTTATGCTAATACAATTATTCAAAAACTTAATATTAACTTTTAAAACAAAAATAAATCTTATAATATAAAATAAAATATTTTATATGAAAAAAGATAATCGTATTTTTGAAATTTTAATAAGTGCTCGTCAAATTAAGAAGGGCATTAAAAATACAGCAAAATGACTAAATAAAGAATACAAAGGTAAAACTCCAATTATTATTGGTGTTTTAAAAGGATGTATACCCTTTATTGGGCAAATTTCAACATTATTAAATTTTGATTTTGAACTAGATTTTATGTCCGCAAGTTCTTTTAAAGGTGGAACTAATGGCTCGAATGATATCAAAATATCTCTTGATTTAACATGCAATATTAAAGATCGAGATGTCATTATCTTAGAAGATATTATAGATACAGCAAGAACACTTAAAAAAATTATTGAATTATTAAAAGCACGTAAACCAAAATCAATTCGTTTAGTTACTTTATTAGATAAAACAGAAGGTCGAAAAGTTGAACTAAATGCAGATTATTCATGTTTTACAATTCCTAATAAATTTATTGTAGGATTTGGATTAGATTATAAGGAAATAATGAGAAATTATAATTTCATTGGTTGTCTAAAACCAGAGTGTATTGAATCAAATAAAACAGACAAAAAAGGAAAAAGTTGCAATGTATAAATGAATTAAAAAAATTAAATTATTTAAGACAACAGCTGAAAATTCATTGACAAAAGAAAAAGCATCTGATAAATTAGCTCAACCTAAAAATCAGTCAAATTCATCTTCTGGTGACGGAAATAGAAATAAATCTATTTTTAAAAAACTTTTGTGATGAGGATTAGGTTTAGGAATATTGGCTGCTATTATTGCACCAATTGTTGTTTCGTGTACAAGACAAACCGAAATCACACTATCTAATAACACAACTGTTAATATTAGTGGTAATAATATTAATTTTACAGACTCAAAAAATTCATATATTGTTGAAAATAATTCAACTTCATTATTATCAGTATATTATCGTGCAACACAAAACCAATATACATATTATTTTAGAACTACTACAAATACACTACCAATTGCAATTGATGTTTTATATAAACCAAATTTAGTAGAAGCAGGAAATAGTGTTGAAGAATATAGAATTGGCTTAACTAAAATTAGAAGAAATATCTCTTCTGGTACGATTGAAATTAATGGAATAGATGATATATCAAATAATTCTCAAATATTTTTTAATATTTTAGATAATGGTAGAAATATAGCAACTACAAGACCACAAGCATTTGACTGATTAGGACTATTAGTATCATTAGTTCCAACAATTGTATTAATTATTATTTTTGTTTCGATATTTTCAATGACTCGTCGTCAAATGTCAGGCGGGATGGATGGATTATTTGGTGCGGGTAAAACCAACTTTAAAGAAACAAAAACAAATGTTCATTTTAGCGATGTTGCAGGTATTGATGAAGTAAAAGAAGAATTATCTGAATTAGTTGATTATGTGAAGAATCCATCAAAATACGCAGCAATGGGCGCACGTGCTCCTCGTGGTGTAATTTTATATGGACCTCCAGGAACTGGTAAAACTTTAATTGCTAAAGCAGTTGCAGGTGAGGCTAATTGTGCATTCATTCCAACATCAGGTTCTTCATTTGAAGATATGTTAGTTGGTGTTGGGGCTAAACGTGTTCGTGAATTATTTGCAAAAGCACGTAAAAATGCTCCAGCTATTATTTTTATTGATGAAATTGATTCAGTTGCTGCTAAACGTGGAAAAAATGATTTTGTTGGTGGTGGTTCTGGTGTTGCAGACCAAACAATTAACCAATTATTAGCTGAAATGGATGGATTCTCAACAGATAGTGGGGTAATTGTTATTGCTGCGACTAATCGTTTAGATGTATTAGATGAAGCGATTTTAAGACCAGGTCGTTTTGACCGTCAAATTCAAGTTACGCTTCCAGATATTAAAGGTCGTGAAGCTATTTTAAAAATTCATGCTAAAAATAAAAATTTATCAAGTGATGTCAATTTACATGATATTGCTCGTCGTACCCCTGGATTTAGTGGAGCTCAATTGGAAAACGTTCTAAATGAAGCAGCCATTCTTGCTGTTCGTAACAATAAGATTGTTATTAAGACATCAGATATTGATGAAGCAATTGATCGTGTTATTGGCGGGCCTGCTCGTCGTGGTCGTGTAATTAGTGAATCTGAAAAACGCCAAATTGCTTACCATGAAGGTGGTCATGCCCTTGTTGGATTACATTCTGAAAACACAGAAGTAGTTCAAAAAATTACTATTATTCCTCGTGGTGATGCTGCTGGTTATACAATGCAAACTCCATCTGAACAAGAAAAATCTATTCAAACAAAAGAAGATTTATTAAATCAAGTTCGAATGACTTTGGGTGGTAGAGCTGCAGAAGAGGTTGTTTATGGTTTAGATAAAATTACCACAGGTGCTTCAAACGATTTATATAAAGTTTCTCGAATTGTTAAAGCGATGGTTATGTCTTTAGGAATGAGTAAAATGGGGTTAACTCAATTTGTCCCATCAGAAGGTCAAACATCTCCATTGCAACAAAAAATGTATAGTGAAGAAACGGCTCGTGAATTAGACAAAGAAATCGAAACTATTATCCAATCAGAATATACCAAAGCAAAAAATATTATTAAAAATCATCGTAAAGAATTGGATTTAATTGTTGAAACATTAATGTTATTGGAAACAATAGTTAAAGAACAAATTGATTACATTCATAATAATCTGGAATTACCACCAGAAGCAATAGAAGCCAAAAAAGCAAACGAAAAAGATAATAAAGCTAAAACGGATAATTCTTCTGATTCTAATAAAGAAGATTCAAATGAAGAATTAACAGATGGAAAGACAAAATAATCATGTTTAGTATTGAATTAATTAGAAATAATTTAGATAAAACAAAAGCTAAATTATTAGATAGAAATTTTGATGTCAATAAAATTGACAACGCTTATGAATTGGATAAAAAAAATTGCCAAATTTTAGCTAATTTGGAAAGTTTGTTATCTCAAAAAAATAAATTATCTAAAGAAATTGGCATTTTGTTATCTCAAAATAAAAAAAATGAAGCGGATGAATTACAAAATCAAGTTCGCAAACTTAATTTAGACATTAATGAATTAGAAATTCAAAAAAATAATATTAGTCAAGAACTAACTAGTATTCTAGAAATAATTCCTAATCTATGTGACGATAGTGTTGTTATTGGCAAAGACGAAAATGAAAATGTGCCACAAAAATATTTCAAAGAACCAACTAAATTTGATTTTAATCCTCTATCTCACTGAGAATTAGCAGAAAAATTAAAATTAGTAGACTTTGATAGAGCTACAAAGATTTCAGGTTCTCGTTTCATAACTTATACAAATGATGGGGCTCGTTTATATCGTGCATTAGTACAATTTACTTTAGATAATAATGTTGAAAATGGATTTGTTGAAATATTACCACCAGTAATATTAAATTCATCAAGTTTATATGCAACTGGACAATTACCAAAATTTAAAGAAGATGCATATTTTTTGAATGTTGATGAAGATTTTTGTTTATCTCCTACAGCTGAAGTTCAATTAGTTAATTTACATCGTAATGAAATTTTGAATAATTTGCCAATAAGATATACAGCTAATACACCTTGTTTTAGAAGTGAAGCTGGTAGTGCGGGTCGTGATGTAAAAGGTGTTCTTCGTCTTCACCAATTCTACAAAAGTGAATTAGTGGTAATTTGTGATCCAGATGAATCATGAAATGAACATGAAAAGATAACTAGAACCGCAGAAAGAATTTTAGAAAAATTAGAATTACCTTATCGTCGTTTATTGTTATGTACAGGCGATACAGGATTTGCTAGTGCTAAAACATTTGATTTGGAAGTTTGATTACCATCATACAATAGCTATAAGGAAATTTCTTCATGTTCTAATTGTTTAGATTTTCAAGCTCGTAGAGCAAAAATTAGAATGAAAAAAGATGGTAAAAATATCTTAGTTCACACATTAAATGGAAGTAGTTTAGCAATCGATCGTTTATGAGCTGCTATTGTTGAAAATTACCAACAAAAAGATGGAACAATTTTTATTCCTTCAGCTTTAAGACCTTATTTTATGAATAAAGACAAAATTGGATAATTTATATATGAAGCATTCAGGTTTATTTGTTAGTTTTGAAGGTTGTGAAGGTAGTGGGAAATCCACAATAGCTACACTTTTATATGAAGAAATAAATAAACTGATTATTAATAAAGAAATTAATTATTCTAAAGTTATAAAAACACGTGAACCAGGTGGAATAAATAATAAATTAGCAGAAAAATTACGTGAATTAGTTTTATCCAATGACTTTGAAATTCCACCATTAACAGAAGCATTTTTGTTTGCAAGTGCAAGAAGCGCTCATGTCATACAAACAATTAAACCGGTTTTAGATAATAATGGAATAGTTTTATGTGATCGCTTTGTAGATTCGTCAATTGTTTATCAACAATATGTTAAAAAAATTGGTGAAAATGTCACAACAATAAACAAAATTGCTACAGGAGGTTTGGAACCAGATATAATTTTTTATCTTAAAATTGATCCAGAAATTGGTTTAAATCGAATTAATTCAAATAATCGTGAAACTAATAGATTTGATCAGCAAGACATTTCTTTCCATAACGCAGTATCAAATTTTTACAATTTGCATTTAACTGGTAAACCAAATGTTGTAATTATAAATGCTGAATTAAGTGAAAAAGAAATTGTTAATATTTGTTTATCACATATTCTTAATTTCAATAAATAATTATGACAATTGACAATATTTTACAAATTGATGATTTATCTAATCAACCTATTATATTAGTAATGAATTTTAATAGTAATGCCAATAAATTTATGCAACTTTATATTGAAAAGAAAAACTCTATTCAAATAAAGAAATTAAGTGATTATTTAGATCTTTATTATTTTGATTGCAGTAAATCAAGTTTTAAAAAGCAAAATGCAATAGATTTACAAGAATTTTGTTCTTTTACTAGTATTGATGAGAATAATAAAAAATTTTATTACATTAGTAATTTTGAAATGTCAACAAAAGAAGCTTTTAATTGCTTATTAAAATTTATCGAAGAACCATTACCAAATGTATATGGAGTATTAACAACCAATTCTCTTAATAATATTCCATATACAATTCGTAGTCGTTGCAAAATTTTTAATTTATTAACAGATCAAGAATTAATTGAGATTATTCGTAAAGAAAATCCAGATTTAGAAACTTGAGCTTTTAATATTTTTTACAATGATGAATTATTAGAATTTATTAATTCTGAAAAATATCAACAATTTAAACAAGCAATTAATTTCTTTATTAAAAAAGAAATAAGTAATTTTAATAGTTTAAATGAATCTTTTAAAACTTGATCTTATTTAGACATAAAATTATTTTTGCAATCATTAATTTCTGTTGCAAATGAAAAAGAAGTACAGCAAATTTTAGGTATCTTGGAAACATTTAATTTAAATATTAATAAGTCTCTTATTATTTCTAAATTAATGTCAATTTTTTATTAAAGGGAATAATTGTATGTTTAATACAACAATATGCGCATTAGCAACAGCTCGATTAAATTGTGCAATACACATTATTAGAATATCTGGACCTTCATCATTTTCTATTATTAATAAAATTTTAAATAAACCAATTAATTATGAAGGTAACAAGATTTTCCATCGTTTAATAATTGATAATGATGAAAAAATTGATGATGTTCTTATCAATTCATTTGTTCAACCAAAAAGTTACACAGGCGAAGATGTGATCGAAATTAATTGCCATGGTGGAGTATTAATTGCAGATAAAATTTTGCAAATATTAATTAAACATGGATGTGTTTATGCAACTCGAGGAGAGTTTACAAAACGAGCATTATTTAATAAAAAATTAGATTTGTCACAAAGTCAAGCTATCAATAATTTAATTCATGCTCAAAACAATATTGGCTTAAAAGGTTCTATTAATGCACTACTAGGTGTTCCTAGTAAATCGATTCAAAAAGCTCGTGATGCACTATTTGAGTTAATCGGACAAATTGAAGTTAATATCGATTATCCTGAATATGAAGATATTATTGAAATAACTTCACAAAATGCATTAGAAATTACAAATAATTTGATTAAAGAATTAGAACAAATTTTAATTGATTCTAATCGATTTATTAATATTAATAACGGTATTAAAGTTATTATTTTTGGTGAACCAAATGCAGGTAAATCTACGTTACTAAATGCAATGACTAATTCAAATAAAGCAATTATTAGCAACATCCCAGGCACAACTAGGGATGTTATTGAAGCAAGTGTAACAATTGATGATATAACTCTTAATCTTTATGACACTGCAGGAATTAGAGAAACTACTGATGAATTGGAACGCCTAGGTATTGAAAAAGCACATGAAATTCTTAAAATTGCTGATTTAGTATTAATTTTGCAACCAATTAATAAAAATGATCCAATTTGATTAGACAATACTATTAAATTAATAGGATCAAAAAAATATATCATTGTGCGAACAAAAGCAGATCTTCTTAATACTAAAATAAAATTATCTACTAATGAAGTATTAATAAATGCCAAAGATAATTTAATAGATCCATTAATCTATAAAATAAAAGAGTATTTTGAAGTTAATGAATTATTAGACTCAAATATGAATGTTTTACAATCTTCTCAACATATTGGTTTATTAGCAAATGCAATAGAAAGATTAAAAGAGGCAAGACAACAAATTTTAACTGATCCATTAGATTTAATTATTGAGTTATATAATTTAGCATTATCAAGTCTAAATAAAATCCTAGGAATTGATTATAATTATGATTTTTTAGATGAATTATTTAATAAATTTTGCTTGGGTAAATAATATGAAATATTTTGATTGTCACACACACACAAATTACGAACCTTTATTAAATGAATTAGAAGATATTTTTAAGACAAATATTGAAAATAATTTAGGAATAAATATTGTAGGTTGTAGTTTCGAATCTAGTGTTTTAGCAGTAGAACATGCAAGACAAAATAAATTAAGTTATGCAACTATTGGTATACATCCTGAAAATGCAAAATATCATCTTAATATTAAAAATGAAATTTCACGATTAGAAGAATTATATTTATCAAATAAAGATAAAATAATTTCAATTGGTGAATGCGGCTTAGATTACTATTATGAATCAACAGATGAAATAAAATTGTTACAAAAAGAATTGTTTATTGCCCAAATTGAATTAGCATTGAAACTAGATTTACCAGTGATGATGCATATTCGTGATGCTCATCTAGATGCAATTGAAATTATTAAAAAATATAAAGATACAAATTTAAAATTTATAGTTCATTGTTTTTCTGCTAATTCTGATGAGTTAAACAAATATTTAGAATTAAATTGCTATTATTCTGTAGGTGGTGCAGCAACTTTCAAACCTAATGAAAGTCTTCGTCAAACGATTAAACAAATTCCATTGAACAGATTATTAACAGAAACAGATGCCCCTTGATTATCACCAGTTCCATATCGTGGCAAAACTAATTATCCATCAAATGTAATTGTCATAAACGAATTCTTGTCTAATCTTTTTGAAATTTCAATAGATGAATTAAATGCTAATTTAATGAAGAATGTTTATAGTGTATTTAAACTAAAATGCTAAAATAATAGAATATATTATTTTGTTTGTTATAAAGGTAAATAATTATGAAAAAATTAGAAAATAATACTTCGAAAACAAAAAAAATAACAAAAACTGATGTTGTCGATGTTTCTAAGACAAAAAGAGTTTCTAAAAATACTAAAAATAAAGTTATTTTAGGCGAAAAAGAAGACACAAACAACAAAAAGAAAAACACTAATAAATTACAAGAACATTTAAAAGAAATAAAACATTTCAAATCTTTATCACGTGCTGATAGAAAAAAAGTTAAAGATAAAATTAAACAAATTAATAAATTAAATAAACCACATATAGGTCCAAAAAATATTGAATTTAAAAATCCTGAAAATATTATTGAATTAACAAATGTTTGTAAATATTTTACGAATGGTTATATTGTTAATAAAATTTTGAATGACATTAATTTAGAAATCAAAAAGGGTGACTTTGTTATTATTTTAGGTCCATCTGGTTCAGGTAAAACTACATTAATGAATATTATTTCTGGTTTAGATCGTGCGTCGTCTGGTATTACAAATGTATGTGGTACAAATTTAATTAACTTAAAAGATTCAGAATTAACAAAATTTAGAAAGAAAAATGTTGGATATGTTTTTCAACAATATGGCTTACTTCCTAATTTAACTGTTAAAGAAAATGTTGAAGTTGGATCAGACTTACAAGAAGATAAAACTAAACGTTTAAATCTAGAAGAAGTTTTAAAAAGTTTTGATATGTGACAACATAAAGATAAATTCCCTTATCAATTATCTGGTGGTCAACAACAACGTGTTTCAATCGCTCGTGCATTTGCAAAAAACCCTACTATTTTATTTGGTGATGAACCAACAGGCGCAATTGATGAAGATATGAGTAAAATGGTTATTAAAGAATTTGTTAATATTAACAAAAAATATCAGACAACAGTTATTATAGTTACTCATAACCCAATCTTTGCTGGATTAGGAGATTTAGTTATTAAATTTAAATCAGGTGCTATTGCATCAATTGAACGTAATTCTAAACCTAAAACAGTTGACGAGTTATCTTGAGGTAGTTAATGCGTTTTAATTTATTTAATAAAGTAACACCTGAATCACGAATTTTAAAGAAGGCAACAATTATTGCTGATAAAGTTTTAGCACGTGAAGAAGAATTTAAATCTTATACAATAGAACAATTACGTGATCAAACTGCTATTTTAATTGAGAAATTAAAAACTGACAAATATACATTAGATGATCTTTTGATTGATGCTTTATGTATTATTAGAGAAGCATTTAGTCAAGTTCATAAAATGCGAGCATATCGTGTCCAATTAATTGGTGCAATTATCGTTTATTTTGGTGATTTTGCTGAAATGATGACTGGGGAAGGGAAGACACTGACATTAGTTCTCGCATCGTTTGTTGCATCATTAACAGAAAAAGGTGTACATATTGTTTCTGTTAATGAATATTTAGTTGAACGTGATGCACAATTTTCTGCTAGTGTTTTAAATTTACTTGGTTTACAAGTTGGATACATAAAAGCAGCAATGAATCCGGATGAAAAACGTAAAAATTATAATTGTCATATAACTTATTGTTCTAATTCAGAATTAGGATTTGATTATTTACGTGACAATATGGTAACAAGATATGAAGATAAAGTTCAACGAGGATTAAATTTTGCTATTGTTGATGAAGCCGATTCAGTTTTGATTGATGAAGCTCGTACTCCATTAATCATTTCTGGATCACCAACATCTGATGTTAGTAACTATATTAAAGTTGATAGTTTTGTTAAGACATTACAAAATCATGATTACATAATAGATGATGAATCTTACTCAATCACTTTGTCAGATTCTGGAGCAGACAAAGCCCAAGAATATTTTGATGTCAAAAATATTTATGATTTAGAAAATAGTGATTTATTACATAAAATTTTAAATTCACTAAAAGCTGTATTTGTATTCTCTAATGGTAAAGAATATATTGTTCGTAAAAATTCAAAAGGTGAAGACGAAATTATGCTTGTAGACCAATTTACAGGTCGTATTATGGAGGGACGTAGTTATAGTGCTGGATTGCAACAAGCGATTCAGGCAAAAGAATTTGTTCCCATTCAACCTGAAAATTTTACAGTTGCTACAATCACATATCAATCATTATTTCGTTTGTATACTCGTCTATCAGGTGTGTCTGGTACAGCAGCTACTGAAAGTGAAGAGTTATTAAATATTTACAATATGGTTGTAGTTCGAATTCCTACAAATAAACCCATCCAAAGAATTGATGAATCAGATTATATTTTTGGTGATAAAAAAACGAAGTGAAAATTTATTGTTGCTGAAATTATTAAACGTCATAAAACTGGACAACCAATTCTAATTGGAACAGCAGCGGTAGAAGAATCAGAAATATTACATTTATTATTACAACGTGTTGGAATACCACACCAACTTTTAAATGCTAAAAATCATGCTAGTGAAGCTGAAATTATTAAACATGCTGGTGAAAAAAACCAAGTAACAATTGCTACATATATGGCGGGTCGTGGTACAGATATTAAAATTGATGATGAAGTACGTGCATTGGGTGGTTTATATGTAATTGGTACTGAACGTAATGAATCTCGTCGTATTGATAACCAATTACGAGGTCGGGCAGGTAGACAAGGTGATCCAGGTGAATCACGTTTCTTTATTAGTATGCAAGATAGTTTATTTAAACGTTTTGCCGGAGATCGCTACCAAAAAGCAAATCAAAA
Source organism: uncultured Mycoplasmataceae bacterium (assembly GCA_947177385.1). GTDB lineage: Bacteria > Bacillota_I > Bacilli_A > Mycoplasmatales > Mycoplasmoidaceae > Ureaplasma. The sequence goes on along the minus strand of CAMWTZ010000001.1, from coordinate 13,128 downwards.
AATTGATGATACTTATATTGATTTAAAATTCTTTTCTAGTTTACTGAATACAACACAAAAAAGAGTTGAAGGATTAAATTTTGATACAAGAAAAAATTTAATCGATTATGACTCAGTCTTAAGTTCTCAACGTGAATTAATTTATAAACAACGTGACAAAATTTTATTATCCAAAAATTTATTACCATTAATTCAAGCTATGTCTAAATCTCTAATTACTGAAATAGTAGAAAATAATCGTAATCAAATCAATACTGATACATTTAATTTAGAACCTTTAACAAAAGAAATTAATAATTTATTTTTTAAAAAAATTGTCATAGAAGAAAAAGAATTATTAACTTTTAATAGAGACGCTATAATTGATTTTATTTTTGAAAAAATTAAAAAATTAATTTCTGATGAAGTAGAGATAGTTTCAGTTGAATATTTTAATCAATTTGCTCGGCAAATTATTTTAAACAATATTGATAACGCATGAACACGACATTTAGATATTGTTGGTAAGGTTCGTGAATCAGTTAATTTACGTGCATATGAACAAAAATCACCACTTAATATTTATATTGATGAAGTTGACAATTTATTTTCTCAGTTGAAACATAGTGTTGCAAGTAAATCAATAACAGAAATAATTAATTTATTATTTCAATTTAAAGATGTTAATGATACCATATCTAAAGAAAAAAATACAACTCAAAATTTAGATAATCCAGAAATTCAAAAAGATTATATGGATCAAATTTTTAACAATGATAATAAACATGAAATTTGACAATTGTTGTCAAATAATAAAACCAAATCAGATGAATGAAAACAAATTGATAGTAATTTTATTTCTGAATTATCTGTTTCTAAAGGATAATTATGCAGGATAAAATTTTTAATTTACATAAACAATACGAGCCATGTGGTGATCAAATAAATGCAATTAAAAGTTTAACTGAAAAATATTTAAGTGGTGAAAAAAACCAAGTTTTATTAGGAGCAACAGGTACTGGGAAGACATTTACATTTGCTAATATTATTAATAATTTACAAAAAAAGACATTAATCTTAGTTCACAACAAAACATTAGCAACCCAGTTGTATTTAGAAATTAAAGATATGTTTCCTAATAATCATGTTGAATATTTTGTTTCATACTTTGATTATTATCAACCAGAAGCATATTTACCATCAACTGATTCATATATTGAAAAAGATTCTCGCGTTAATGCTGAAATAGAAATGATGCGTTTATCTACTTTAACATCATTATTTAACTATGACGATGTGATAGTTATAGCAAGTGTGGCAGCAATTTATGCTTCTGTTCCGCCTGAAAGCTTTGAAAAATATATTTTGTCTTTAGAAGTTAATCAAAAGATTAGCATGAAAGAAATTTTTTCTGGATTAATTAAATTAAATTATCAAAGAAATCAAATTGATTTATCTCCTAAAAATTTTCGAGCAAAAGGAGATGTAATCGAAGTTGCTTTTGGTTATACTAATAAAAATTTCTTACGTATTAGTGTTTTTGATGATGTTATTGAATCGTTGGAATTAGTTGATTCAATTACTCATAAGAAAATTCAAAATTATCAAAGATTTAACATTACAGCAGCAGATGAATATATTACAGATAATGATAAATTAGATATAGCATTACAACGAATAAGAGATGAACTCAAAGAAAGAGTAAAATATTTTAATCGAGAAAATCGCTTATTAGAAGCACAAAGAATTGAACAAAGAACAAATTATGATTTAGAAGCGATAAAAGAATTTGGGTTTTGTGCGGGGATAGAAAATTATTCAGCACATCTTGAATTAAGAAGTGTTGAATCAACTCCATTCACTATATTTGATTATTTTAATAATAAAAATGATTGATTATTAATAGTAGATGAATCTCATATAACATTGCCTCAAATTAGAGGGATGTATAATACAGATAGATCCAGAAAAAATACATTAGTAGATTATGGTTTCCGTCTACCAAGTGCATTGGCTAATCGTCCATTACAATATGATGAATTTTTATCAAAAACAAATAAAATTCTTTTTGTATCAGCGACTCCAAATGAATGAGAAGTTGAATATAGCAATAATAATATTGTGGAACAAATTGTTCGACCAACAGGTTTATTGGATCCTGAAATTTTTGTTCGACCAATCAAATATCAAATTGATGATTTAATGTTAGAGTTGGAAAGACAAAAGAAAAATGATGAAAGAACATTCATCACAGTTATGACAATTAGAATGGCAGAAGAATTGACTCATTATCTTCAACAAAAAGGTGTTAAATGTGCATATTTACATAATGAATTAAAAACATTAGAAAGATCAAAAATTATTGCAAATTTACGTCGTGGTCTATATGATGTAATAATTGGAATTAATTTATTACGAGAAGGATTAGATGTTCCTGAGGTAAGTCTTGTAGTAATTTTTGATGCTGATAAACCAGGATTTTTCCGTAGCGAAAAATCATTAATTCAAATTATTGGTCGTGCTGCTCGTAATGCAAATGGTCGAGTAATTATGTATGCTGATGAAATGACAGATGCAATGAAAAAATCGATTGATGAAACTAATCGTCGTCGCTCTTTGCAATTGAAATACAATCTTGAGCACAATATTGTTCCTAAAACAATTATCAAACCAATTCAAACTACTTTTATTCATATTGATACTGAAATACAAAAAACATATTCTAAAGAAAAAGATTTTGATAAAGTAATTGCTGATTTGAATAAAAAAATGCTTGAAGCAGCAAAAGAAAGAAACTATGAGTTAGCAGCAGAATATCGTGATGCAATTTTAGAAATTAAAGCAAAAAATTGCAAGAAATAGTAATTTGTAATTCCTTACCAATTTGATTTATTTCACTATTTTAGTTATAATTAAGATTATGTGTATTCATACACTGTCTGTTTTGAATCATTTTTTATCTGAATAAATTTATAGTAAAGGAGAAAAAAATGTCAAATCAAAATGTATTAACTAAAGATAAATTAGAACATGAAAAAAGTTTTGCTAATGCTCCTATAAAAAAGAAAATTACATTCTTTTCATCAATATTTATTGTTATTGGTGCTGTTATGGGAGCGGGGATTTTTTTTAAATCTTCAACTGTATTAAATAACTCACAAGGTTCCATACTTTTTTCGTTATTCTGCTGGTTGATAACAATTGCAGCAATTATTTTTATGGCAATGGCTTTAATTGAAATTGCTAGTGCGCGTAATGATAATTTATCAATTATTGGTTGATGCCAAACATTCAATAATCGATATATTTATAAAGCGTGTAAAAATTTTATGGTTTATTTGTATATACCATTAACATTTTTTTATTTACCTTTATATTTCATTCAATCTATTCAAGATGGAATAAATTCTTTTACAACTTCAGCTAATATGACTCAGTCATGAGGATGAATTGTAATTATGATTGCCACAATTTTAGTAACATTTTACTTTTTAATATCATGTGGTTTATCTTCACGTTTGGGCAATATTCAAAATATTATCATTACAGTTATTAATATTATTCCAGTATGTTTAGCAATAATTTTCGGAATTTGAGGATCAGTATCAGTTGGTGGGCTTGCTGGTGGTCAAGCTGGAGTAAATTCTGGAATCATAACTAGTGATCAAATTATGGCTGATTTTGTTGGATTTATAAAACCATCAATAGAAACATCTAGTCCTGCAACAATATTTAGTTTTGCAAGTTTATCTCCAGGATTTGGACTATTTATTGCAGCTGGTGCAATATTCTTTGCATATGACGGATTTTATGTGGTTGCTGGTATTCAATCAGAAATGAAAGAGCCTAAAAAAACTCCATTAGCGTTAGTTTTTGGTTTATTAATAATTACAATAATTTATTTATCAGTGGCTATCGCAATATCGTTTGGTTCAACAAATGGGAGTCCAAGTGGTTTACAATGAATTTTTAAAAAAGCAGGTATTCCATGAATGTATGGAGTATTTCAAATTCTAATCGGAGTTGGTGTATTAAGCATTATCAACGGTTTTGGATTATGAGCACCTCGTTTTATTGAAAATTTAATTCAAGAAAATGAATTACCTTTTAGCTCTCGTTATTTACATAAACTAAATAGTCATAAACCAATAGTTGGTGTTATTTATTCATTTGTTTTATCAGTTATTGTAATTTTATTATTTTGTATCATAGGCGCATTAGGTTATTTAGATACATCTTCTTATGGATCTAAATATGGTGCAATTCAAATTGCAAAAATGTATTCATTCTCTGATTTAATGGGAACTTGATCATCAGTAGGTGTATTCTTTTTTATATTACTAGTTATTATTGGAGCACTAAAAAATAGAACAACTAATGTTGTTCATGTAGAAAAGAAAAAATATTTAATACCATGCGCTATTGGTGCAATCTTGATTATGACACCATCAATTTTTATTACTTTCTTTGAACCAATAGCAAATTTATTCTTGTTATATCAAATCCCAACTAGTATACCTAATTATTCTGATGATGTTTTAATTCCAAGAATTATGACTGTAGTTGCTTTACTAATTAGTATTCTTGCTACAATATTACCAAACTACATAGAAGACATTTATTTAAAAGTAAAATTTGGTTCAGTCTTGAATGGCGAAATTAATAAAATAGATGTTCTTGCTAAAGCTTTTCATACAACAGATAAAAAAATAGTCATTAATAAAATAAAGAAAAATAAACGATACGTTTTAGATGAAGTATCAGAAACTATTTTAGGATCTGATTTAAAGAAAATGAATATTGAAGAAATAGTTAAATCAGAAGGATAAATAATATTTTCTATTCATATTCTAAAAAATCTTATAGAATATGAATGGTTATGCAGATGTAATTCAATGGTAGAATGCAACCTTGCCAAGGTTGATACGCGAGTTCGATTCTCGTCATCTGCTCCATTTTAAAGTTTAAATTAAATATTGCATAAATATCTTTATGCAATATTTTTTTATTTTAAAATTACTTAAGATGATTAACTCAATTAATTTGTTTATTAAATAAAGGAAGATATGGATAACTTAAATCAACACGAAATTGAAATAGAAAAACAAATTAATGAATTGCGTAATCAATTAAAGCAATGAAATTATGAATATTATGTTTTAGATGCACCAACAGTTAGTGATGCGATTTATGATAAAGCAATGAATAAATTAATTGAGTTAGAAAATCTTTATCCAAAATTTCAAAGTCAAGATTCTCCTAGTTGCAAAGTTGGTGGTTATGTTTATGAAAAATTTGAGAAAGTTCGCCATCTTGCTCCTGTATTATCATTAGCTAATGCCTTCAATGAGGTAGAATTAGAAAAGTTTGATAACAATATTTCTAATTTTTCAAGAGATTATAATTATGTAGTAGAACCCAAAATAGATGGTTTAAGCATTACTTTAATCTATGAAAATTGTGTATTGAAATATGCTTTAACACGAGGTGATGGCGAATTTGGAGAAAATGTTACAAATAACATTAAAACTATCCCAACGATCCCAATTTATTTATCATCTAAATATCAAAATATGACTATTGAAATTCGTGGTGAAGTCTATATGACAAAAGAAAATTTTCAATTTTTAAATGAAAATTTAGAAGGAAATCAAAAACCATTTGCTAATCCTCGAAATGCAGCAGCGGGCTCTCTTCGTAATTTAGATTCTTCAATTACTCAAAAAAGAAAATTAGATGCATTTTTTTACTATATACCAAATGCTAAACAATTAAATTTAGCAACTCAATCAGAATGTTTAGAATGACTAAAAGAAAATAATTTTTTAACAAGTCCAATTATTAAAAAAGTTAATAATATTAAAGAAGTTTGAGAAAGAATTAATGAATTGTCAGCGATACGTGATAATTTACCATATGTTATTGATGGAGTTGTAGTTAAATTAAATCAAATTAAATGATATGAAGAGATTGGTTATACAGCTAAATCACCGAAATGAGCAATTGCATATAAGTTTCCAGCCGAATTAGGATTAACTAAACTAATAAATATATTTTGTAATGTGGGAAGAACTGGAAAAATTACATATGTTGGTGAATTAGAACCTATTAAAATTGATGGAAGTTTAGTATCTCGTGTGACATTGAATAATTACGAATATATTCAAAAAAAAGATATTCGAATAAATGATTGAGTTTATTTATACAAATCTGGAGATGTTATCCCATATTTGGATTATGTAGATTTATTAAAAAGAACAGATAAATGTATACCATTTAAACCCGTAATTTTGTGTCCATCATGTGGATCTGTTTTGCAAAAATTTTCTCCTGAAGTGGATCAATTTTGTATTAATAAATTATGTAAAACTAAAATTATTAAATCTATTTCATATTTTTGTGAGCGTGATTGTATGAATATTCGAGGAGTAAATGAAAAAATAATCACAAAGTTGTATGATAATAATTTTATTCACTCAATTATAGACTTATATAAATTAGAAGATAAAAGAGAAACAATAATTCAATCAAATCTAAAAATAAAAGACAAGATGATTGACAACATTTTATTAGGGATTAATAATTCTAAAAACAATTCATTAGAAAAATTATTGTGTGCATTAGGAATCTCTAATTTAGGATCAACACTTGCCAATAAGCTAGCTATCTATTTTAAAAACATAGAAAATATAAAATCAGCTTCAATAGATGATTTAGTAAAAATTGATGATATTGGTGATATTTTAGCTAAGCAAATTTATGAATATTTTGCAGATATCAATAATTGACAAGCAATTATTGAATTACAACAATTAGGTGTTAATACTAGTTATATTCAAAATATTACAGGTTTTGAACAATACAAAATTATTGAAGAATATCTTAATAAAACGTTTGTAATAACAGGTAGCTTTAATATTCCAAGAAATGAAATCAAGAAAATATTAGAAAATTTATATCACTGTAAAGTTGTAAGCACAATTTCAAAAAAAATTGATTATTTACTATGTGGGGAAAATCCTGGTAGCAAACTAGATGAAGCAAATAAATTAAATATTCAAATTATTACTAAAGATTTTTGAAATTAATTAATAACATCCCATAATAAGCAATCATAGTTGCTTGATCACCTGTATATTTAAGATTTGGTAATATTAATTGCTTTAATTGAATTTTACTTAGCTCATTTCTTAAATATTTGTTAGCAGAAACTCCACCACCTAAACAAACTTTGTCACATTGTTTTTCTTTTAATCAATATTTGACTTTATTAACAACATCATCAATGACTAGTTTTTGAACACTAGATGTAAGCTCAATTTCATCTAGAGGTTCATTTTTTTGTTTGTGATTATTGACATAATTTAATGCTGCTGTCTTTATTCCACTAAAACTAAATGGACTTTGTGGACTAAAATTATTTTTTACTAATTTAATTACAGCTTTATTTGGATCAAATAATTTATCAATTAAAGGACCTGCTGGATATTTTCAATCTAATGATCTACCAACCTTATCTAAGACTTCACCAACTGCATCATCTTGTGTTTCGTTAAGAATTTCTATTTCGTCAATACTTTTTACATAATAAATTGTAGTATGTCCTCCACTAACAACAACACCTATCATTGGAAATTCAATTTCAATATTTTTATCAATAAATCCTGAAAATATATGACCATATAAATGATTGATTGGGACTAATTTACTATTTGTTAATTCAGATAGAGTTAAAGCAAAACAAGCACCAACATGTAGACAACCTGGTAAACCAGGATATGCAGTATAAACTACATGTGTAATTTCATTTATTTTTGTATTATTTTTTTCAAGTATTTTTTTAAAAATTTTATGAATATTATTTTGGTGATAACGTGTTGCAATTTCTGGAACAACCCCACCAAAATTAGATTGAATTTGCATTGAAGAAGTAGTTATTTCATCAACAAATTTGTCATTTTCATAAATTGCGATACTAGTTTCATCACAACTAGTTTCAATTCCAATTATTATATTTTTTTTCATTTTATTTACAACAATTTTATTTATATTTTATTTATATTATTTTGAATTAGTTACATTTTGATATAATTATATTTGTTTTATATAAATTTGGAGGAAATATGACTCTAGAAAAAATAGAGACATTACCCAAAAAAGAACGTACCTATTGGAGACGTGCGATAAAAGTTGATCCGTCACGTGGTTTAACTCCAGCAATGGTACGACGAGCAAAAACGCTCTATGGTAGTAATGTGCTAACAGTTCATAATGCGAAACCATTATGATTACGTATACTAGAACATTTTAAAGAATTGATTACTATATTACTTTGTATAGCTGCAATAATTTCATTAATTTTAGGAATTATTGCTGTTGTAAAAGATGCAAGTAATTATGTTGAATGATTATCTTTATTTTTAGAATTTATTGTTATTGTCGGAATTATATTTACTGATATTTTCTTGAGTATTCGACAATCTGATAAAACAGACAAAGCCCTTCAAGCATTGAAGGAAATGTCTGCTCCAGTTGCGAAAGTTGTTCGTGGTGGTAAAACTCGTCTTATATCTGCTGCGAATGTAGTACCTGGTGATATTATTTTCTTAGAATCAGGGGAAAGAATTCCAGCTGATGGTAAATTAATTTCATCTTCTTTATTACAAGTAGATGAATCAATTCTTACTGGTGAATCTGAAGAAGTTTTAAAAGATCATGAGTTTGAATCTAATGAAAATATGCAACCAGGTGATCGTAAAGATTGAGTTTTCTCTGGTACAAATGTAGTTAATGGGACAGCTTATGTTCGTATTGCATACACAGGTATGAATACACAAATCGGTAACATTGCTGCTTTATTGGATCAAGAAGTTCCTGAACCTACTCCTTTACAAAAACAAATTACTTGATTATCTCGTATTGTTGGGATAATAGCTGTATCAGTTTGTATAGTTACATTTTTCTTATATATGGTAGCTATGACTGGTTATAGTGGTATTAATTTCAATGGATGAGGTGAATCTTTAAATGTTTCTGTTAACCTAGCAATTGCTTCAATTCCAGAAACATTATTAGCTGTACTTACAATTATTTTGTCTATTGCTGCTCGTAATTTATCTAAACAACATGCATTAGTTAAACAATTATCAGCAATTGAAACTTTAGGTGCATTAAGTGTTGTATGTACTGATAAAACAGGTACATTAACTAAAAATGTGATGACTGTTACTCGTGTTTGAGAACCAGAATATTCTTTACAATTATTTAATACAACTCGTTCTGTAGATGCTAAATTAGATATTTTTAAATATGGAACTCTATGTAGTGATGCTCAAACATATATTGAACGTGGTCATGCTAAATTTATTGGTGACCCAACTGAAACTGCTATCTTAAAAGGTTATGCAAAACAAGGTAATGATATCAACAAATTAAATGAAAAATTTGTTCGTGTTACTGATATCCCATTCGATGCAGATCGTAAAATGATGTCAGTTGTAGTACCTTCTGATAAACCACAATACAAATATATGATAATTACAAAAGGTGCTCCTGATAGAATTTTAGGTAGATTATCAAAAGACACTAGTAGTAAAACTATTGAAACAGCAAAAAATATTAATGATGAATTAGGAAGTAATGCACTTCGTGTTCTTGCTGTTGCAGTTAAATATACAAATGAATTACCATCTAAAATTACTTCAAATACACTTGAACATGATTTAACTTTAGTTGGTTTACTAGGGATTATTGACCCTCCACGTCCTGAAGCTCTTGTTTCAGTTGCTGAATTACGTTCTGCTGGTATTCGTACAGTAATGATTACTGGGGACCATGCTACAACTGCTGCTGCAATTGCTAAAGAATTAAAAATCTTACGTAAAAATGATAAAGTTATTAGTGGTGCAGAACTAGCTAAAATTAGTGATAAAAAACTTGCTGAAACAATTGACCAATATAGTGTATTTGCTCGTGTTTCACCATCTGATAAATTAAGAATTGTTAATGCTTGAAAAGCAAATGGTAAAATTGTATCCATGACAGGGGATGGTGTTAACGATGCTCCTTCATTAAAAGCTGCTAATGTTGGTTGTGCAATGGGTAGTGGTACAGATGTTGCAAAAGACTCATCTGCTATAGTTTTAAGTGATGATAACTTTGCTACAATTGTTCATTCAATTGACACAGGTCGTCGTGTGATGCTAAATATTAAATCGGCATTAACAATGTTATTAACTGCTAACTTAGCAAACTTTGTAACAATCTTTTTGGGAATATTAGTATTCTTTATTTCTCCTATTAAATCTTTACAAATTCTTTTCTTAAACATTGCAGTTGAAACTCTTTTATCGTTTGCAATTGCAAGCAATATTAGACATGAAGATGTCATGTCATTTAAACCAAGAAATCCAAAACTCCATATTATAGATAAGCGGATGCTATTAGAAATTTTATTGTTTGGTTTATTAATTTCTGGAATGTCATTATTTGCATTCTTTGTAGGATTTAGTAATAACAAAGACTTTAGATTAGACATTCGTTGAATTTATTGAAATACACAACAATTTAATCAATTAGGTTCAGCTGGTAATTTTATGGGTGGTAGTTTTGGTGGAACAACTTATGCTATAACTTACCAAACATTCCTTACTCACTATAATTTTGGAAGTTTATTATCTTTCTTAACAATTGGATTGTGTTTAGCTATTAATGGTTTATATGCTCGTACAGGTGGATCATTATTTACACAAAAACCAAAAGACTCAGCTAAAATGTTGCTATATGTAGGAATAGCAATTGCATTAATTGCATTTGTTTCATTTGTTCCATATGTTAATAATTTATTTAATATGGGATTCTATGATGATTCAGCATTAATGAAATATGCTAACTATAATTATGTATTCTTCTTACCTTTTGCTGCTTTAGCAGTGTTTATTATAATTTCTGAAATATATCGTGGAATTTTTAGATCATTATTTAATGTTGATGGAAGTCGTCACATTAAAGGACAAATTATTGAAGAAGAAAATGATGAATGAGTAGATCCAGATGCTAAAAAATCTAAAATTAAATTAGAAGTTGTTAGCTCAAATACAAAATCTACAACTACAAAAAAAACCACGACTACTAAGTCTACGACAAGTAAATCTACGACTACAACAACTTCTAATAAAAAAGTAACTAATACTCCAAAAGTAGAAGCAACAAGTAATATAGTTGATGTAGAACCAAAACAAGAAAAAACTCCTGAAAAAAAATTAAGAGTTTCTAATAGTCGTTATACTGATGCTGGTCGTCGAATTGAAGAATTAGTAAGACAAACTTCAAATAAAGTTAAAACAGAAGAAAGAAAAAAAGCAACTAATAAGTAATTATTAATTGCATACTATAATTATTAAATCTATAAGCACAATTGATAAAAATTGTCAATGGAATTATTCTCAATTGGCAAAGTATTAATTGTGCTTTTTATTTCTAAAACAATATATTAATTGGAAAATACAAATATGAGCAATTCAACTAATCAAAAAAGTAAAGCTATAAAAACAAAACTTGCAAATTTAATTAATACATTACCACGTGATATTTGTATTAAAACACGTATTACAAATTGATCATTTGATTTACAAAAATATTTTGATATTAATGAAATAGAAAATTTTGTTAATAACAGTAATGAAATATTAACATTATCTAACTCTAAAGGAAGAGGTGTTTTGGAAGAAGAATTAAATTCTTTTCATACTGCTCAATCATTTTTAAATTATTTATCTGAAAATGAAATTTTCTTAGCAAAAACTAGAGTTGAAAAATTAGAACATAATTTTGAAAAATTTAAAGAATCAACAATTCAATTAATTCTTTCTAAAGCTACAACTCAAAATCGTAAATTTGATGCAATCATCAAAAAAAATAAAATTATTGATGAAAATACAGGAATTTATTCTTTATATTTAGGTACTAATTTTGTTAGTGGTTTGACAATATTGGGTACACAAGTAAATGCACCATTATTCTTATATCCAATCGAAATTAGTCGTAAAAATGATGTTTACACAATTAAACATGTACCAAGCATGAATAATTTTGTTATTAATGAAAAATTATTATCATTGTTATCAAATGAATATAAAGCTAATTTGTCAATAATTGATGTTGCTAATGAATGTTACAAATCAAAAAGCATTAATCCAATAATTGATGTATTCAAAAATAATTTTAAAGTTAATATTGAATTAAACGATAGTGTCGATGGTTTTATAGAAAATCGTGATGTTGCTGGTTTTGTTGGTTTTAAAGTTCAAAAATCATATGTTTGCGGAATTTATGAACCTACAGGTGGTGCATTAAAATATGACCTTGAACAACTTATTAAAATGAATATTGATCCATTCGATAGTTCTGAAGGATTTACAAAAAATAAATTTGTAAATGACGAAATTCATGGACAAAATTTAGTATCAGTTGGTCGTCCTCTAAATATTTATCAAAAATATGCCATTCGTTCTTCATTAAACCAAAATACAATTATTTTTGGTCCTCCTGGAACTGGCAAATCTGAAGTTATTACTAATATTATTATTAATGCATTATTAAGAGAAAAATCAATTTTACTAGCAGCAGAAAAACGTGTTGCATTAGATGTTATTATTGATCGTTTGGGTGATATTGCAAATTTTACTTTATACATTGCAAACTTGAAAAATAAATCTGAATTCTATAACAAAATTTTATTTATTGCAGATAAATTAGAAAATATGTTATCTAATAGTTCAATTGATTCTCAACAAATAAACATTAATTCATACTTAGAAAATACAATTAATGAACGTGATTCATTAAAAGATAAATTTAACAATTTAAGTTGAATTTTAAAACAAGTAGATTCAAATGGAACAACTTTCAATGATTATATTCAATTGTTAAATCAAGTTGATTATCGTATTCTTAAATTTGTAAAAGAAAACAATTCTTTAGATTTTTTGAATAGAATGGTTTATTATTATTCATTTTTGAACATTGAAAATTTCTTTACTAAAATGAATGAATATAAAAATTTCTTAATGGAAAACAAAATTAATCCAGAATTAATTCCGAATTTAAAGAAACAAAAAGAAGAATTAATCTCTTTGGATATTAAATATA